>NZ_RZRX01000119.1:0-18795 GCF_003997405.1 Mesorhizobium sp. M2A.F.Ca.ET.042.01.1.1 | reverse complement strand
GTGCTGAAACTGGCGCCGGAGCTCCTGCTCGGCACCGGCCTGTTCGACCGCGTCCATCTGTCCGACCGCGTCGCCTATCTCACCGCCTTGGCCGACATGCGCGAGGGGGCGCCGAAGCGCCGGCTTGAGCTGCGCATCCGCCTGCCGCGCGAGGGTTCGAGCGCTGCCGATAATTTCCGTCCGTTCAGTCTCGACTTGCTGCGCGGCGAAGCCGAACGCGACGTCTTCATGCTGGTGCTGCGCGAGAACGACGATGTCGCGGAGCTGCGCGAGGAGCTTGCGGAAGCCAGGGAGGCCGCCGCGGCCGCCGAAGTGGCCAAGGGCCGCTTCCTGGCGGTGGTCAGCCACGAGCTGCGCACGCCGCTCAACGCCATCATCGGCTTTTCCGACATGCTGCTGCATGAGATGTTCGGCGCCTTCAAGGACCCGCGCCAGAAGGAATATGTCGGCCTGGTCAGGGAGTCCGGCCAGCATCTTCTGTCCGTCGTCACCTCGATCCTCGACGTCTCGCGCATCGAAGCGGGCGCCTATGCGACCGAGCTGGAGACGTTCCGTTTCGTCGAGGCCGTCGACATGTGCCGCTCGATGATGCGGCCGCTGGCCGACGCCAAGGGCATCGTTCTTGCCACCCAGATCGCGCCGGATGCCGGCGAGATCAATGCCGACCGTCGCGCGGTTCAGCAGATCCTGATCAATCTCGCTTCGAACGCCGTGAAGTTCACGCCCGATGGCGGCTCAGTGGTGATCGGCGCCAAGCGCGTCGGCTCGCGCCTGCACTTCTGGGTGAGCGACACCGGCATCGGCATCGCCGAGGAGGATATGGCCAATCTAGGCAAGCCTTTCATGCAGATCCAGAACGACTACACGCGCCGCTTCGAGGGCACCGGGCTCGGCCTGTCGCTGGTCAAGGGCCTGGTGGCGCTGCACGAGGGCACGATGTCGATCGAGAGCGCGCCGGGCGAAGGCACCACGGTGACGATCGGCCTGCCGGTGAGCGGGCCGAAGCGGCATTCCGGTGCGCAACCCGGTGTGCTGGCCATGCCGGCGGCGAAGCCGAAGGGGGATAGAGATGGGGAGGGGAATGGCTCGCTCCGCAAAACGGCCTAAGGTGATCGAACCCGAGCGCGGCGTCCTTGCCGAAGGCGCGGCCGCGGTCGGCCAGCTGATCGCAAGCAACCCGGTCCTGGTCGGCGGTTCGACCGCCTTCCTGGTGACGCTGTTCTATGTCTCGGCCAATGCGCTCTGGTATCAGCCTTTTCCGCACACCGGCGCCTTCTTTGCCACCCGCAGCATCGAGAATTTCCCGCATACCGTCTCCAACGAGCCGGAGACCACCATCAACATCGTGCGCCAGCCGCCGGCACAGCCGGTGGCCAAGCCGGATCCGATCGTCCAGCAGGTGCAGGGCATCCTGAAGGGCCTCAACTTCTATGACGGCACAGTCGATGGTCTGACCGGACCGGCGACGCGCAAGGCGATCCAGGCCTACCAGCTGAAAGTCGGGCTGCCGGGCTCGGGCGAGATAGACGGCGCGCTGCTCGACCAGCTTGGCACCCGCCAAACGACGGCGGCGATTCCCCATCCGGCGCCGCGGCCGGCTGACACGGCAGCAGGCACGCCGTCCGCCAAGCCATCGGTAATCCCCGTCTCGGCCCCGGCCGACGGAGCCACGCAATCGCCCGATGCCCGTATCGTCAAGATCCAGGCCGGCCTGAAAGCTTTCGGCAACAACGACATGCAGCTCGACGGCAAGGTCGGCGCCCGCACCAAGGCCGCGATCAAGGAATTCCAGGCGCTCTTCGGGCTACCGGAGACCGGTGAGCCGGACGAGGCGGTCTACGTCAAGATGCGCGAGATCGGCCTGACGAACTGAGTGGCGGCAACGATCGTTTCGGTTCCTTCATTCTTGCGGTAAGAACCGCGCATGACATCCGGAAACCACCCGTGCGCGTAACGACCGATCTGTGGGTCTCGGCCCTTGTACGCCGCGTCTTCGGCGCCGGCGGCTTTGCCGCGGTGGTCAAGCGCGGCGCGACCGAGGCGGGCGCGGTATTCGTGCTGTCGCGCGGGCGGATGGGGGAGGTCGCTCTTTATGGGCCGGCGCCGCAGACGAGCTACGACTCGGCCAAGCCGGATGAGCGCTTCTTCACCTTGCTCGATGCCGGCGACGATAGCGCCGCCTTCGATGCGCGGTTGGAGCGCGAGAAGAAATTCGATCCCGACATCTGGGTGGTCGAGATCGAGGCAGGGACTGTACCGGTCGAAGAGCTTCTTTCGGTAAAGGCCGACTAGGGCGTTTCACCATTCATGGCGGAATCGCGATGAGAGCAAGAGCGCTGGGCGAGAAGGTTCATCATGCCGCTTCCCCCTTCTGGACGGGAAACCGGGCAGCGAAGACTTCCTTGGCTGCAAACAGCCCGTTGAGCGCCGCAGGAAAGCCGGCATAAACCGTCATCTGGATGATGGTTTCGATAATTTCGTCCTTGGTCAGCCCGACATTGAGCCCCGCCTCGATATGGACTTTCAGTTGCGGGGTCGCGGTTCCCATCGCAGTCAGCGCCGCGATGGTCGCGATCTCACGGGCGCGCAGATCGAGGCCGGGGCGGCTGTAGATGTCGCCAAACGAGAACTCGAACACGTAGTTCGCGAAGTCGGGGGCAATGTCCGCCAGGGCGGCGATGACATTGTGGCCGGCTTCGCCATCTATTTCAGCGAGCTTCCGCTTGCCGCGTTCCAGCCGGCTTTCGCTGACGTTCGGGGATTGATGCGTCATAGTCCTTCATCCTCTTTTCAACGCCGGCATATCCGGCAATCTTGGTGTCGAGGACGAGAAGGCAGGCTTGCAGTTTGGCCAGATGCGCACGGACACGCTCGCGGTGCTGCTCGAGCAACGCGCCGCGCTCCGCTTCCGTGTCGACGCCGCGCTCCCGCAAGGCCGCGTAACGCAGCATTTCCCGAATAGGCATCCCTGTCGTTTTGAGGCGATCGAGAAATTCTATCCAGGTCAGGATTGATGCGTCGTAGTCACGTTGGCCCGATTGGTCCCTGTCGGCATGGGGAAGCAGCCCGATCCGCTCGTAGTAGCGGATGGTGTAGGCAGACAGTCCCGAACGCTTCGCCAGCTCGCCAATCTTCATCACGCTCTTCTTTCGTCACGACGCGCAGAAAGCTACGAGTTAGAGTGCGCTCTAAGTCAAGAGGCTTTGTCACTTCGTCGTGTCGCGGAAATGCTAAGTTTCGCGACGGCATCGGATCGTTGATTTTAGCTGAAAAAACAAACGCTTAAAGCGCATCCCCTGGATCCTTCCAAGCGCGAGGCGCTTGAAGCCGGTCAGGACGCCTTGAGACCGGAGCTCGCGTCGTCGCCGTTCGATGCGTCGCGTCGCTCGCCAACGATCGTGTCGGCCGCTTTGTCGCGGATGGCACGCGAAAGAGCCTCGGCCTTCCAGGCGCGCACCTTGTCCAGCGCCGCCTCGCGGTGCAGCAGCCGGTAGCGGTCGAGGAACAGCCGGATCGCCTGCGGGTGCGGGAACTCGCCGGGATAGACCGCGACCGCGATCAGGAAGGCCCTGTCCTCGCTGAGGTCGAGGGCACGCAGCGCCGCAAGCAGGGCGGTATAGCCCGACTGCCCGGTCACCGAGCGGGCAGTCGCGAAGTCGATCTCCAGCGCATCGGCCAGCGCGGTCTGGAAGAAGGCCGTGTTGCCGGTCAGCGCCGTCTCGCGCAGCCTCACATAGGCCGGCTGGCCGAGGAAGGTATTGACGTCGGCAGTGTCGCCGGCCGGCCGCATCATCGACCGCAGGCGGCGCCGCGCGTTCTCCGCCGCTTCGCCGGATGCGGCACGGTCGGCGTCCGCCTTGGCCACAGGCTCCGGTTTCGGCGTGAGCTTCGTGACCGTTTCCGGCGGCCGCGTCTTGACCAGCGTCGGTCTTTCCAGCGCGCGGATCAGGTCGGCGATCGTCGGATTGAGCTCTTTGCGGCGCGCAATGGCGCGCGCATGCGGCAGCCCATGCCGGCCGATCAGCGCGATGAGGTCGATGTCGCTCAGCGCGTTGGAGCGGGTGAGCAGGGGCGCCGCAATCTCGACCGGCTCCTCGGCCAGCCGCCGCACCAATGCGGTCGGCGCGTATTCGCATTCGGAAAGGGCAGCGGCGACATAACGGCGCGACTCGACCGAGACCTCGTCGAACAGCGGCAGCGTCAGGTCCTCGAGCTGGGCGATCTCGCGTCGTGAAGGGCGCGTCAGCGAGCAGAAGGCCGACACCGCGGCGCGGAACAGCCTTTCGGCCTTTCCCGCTTCGGTCCGGATAGCGATTTGCCTGAAATCCGAAGATGACACGGAGGATACGCCCGACACTCGACACAACTCCTGAACCGCGCAATCCGGCCGGGCCGGTTCGCAACTCCAGGAAAAACAAACATCAAATTAGCCGCGATCCGTTAGCGCTCCGTTAACCCTCTAGCCCCCTTAATCGACTTTGGAGGCGTTGCGTTGTGCTCCGGTCAAACCGAGAGGAATGCGCGAACCATGGGCATGGTCCTGTCTTTTGTGCCGCGTGCGGCACCTGTAAATCGAGCAAGTCACGACACCAATACGGCGGCGGTGATCATTTTCCCCGGCGTCCGTTATGAGTTGCACCCGCAGGACGCTGCGGCCCGGCCCGGCGACAGCGGCTCCGACAGGCCAGTCTCCCCGCCGCCCGCCAAGCCGCATCACTGAACGGGCTCGCCCTTCTCAGTCGTCCTGCAATTCGCAGCTGCTCTGCTCGAGAAAGCGCGACACGATCGGCTTCCAGCTCTCGTCCGGCACGAAGGCGCGGACGACGAAGATGCCTTCCTCTATCGGCGCCTCGACAAAGATCGCGCCTTGCAGATCTTCCGGAAGGTCGCGCCGCACATCGATCATCTGCGCCGGGGTCAGCACCACCGTATCGAGCTTCTCGCCATTGGCATTGTGGTCGTTGAAGGAATAGATGTTGTGGCCGCCGCGGTCATAGACCGAGGCCGACCAGAACGGCACGTCGCCGGGCGCCTTGATCCGCACCAAGCCGTCGGCAAGGTTGAAGCGGCAGGCGGCGGCATAAAACAGCGGATCGACCGATTTCACCACCGGCGCGCCGCCGGCTTCGGCGTCAAGCCGAGTCATCTTGTAGAGGTCGGATGCCATCGCCAGCCGCGACCAGGCATCGCGCTCGGAAAATTCCGGCACCAGGAACAGCACGACGATATGCACGATGCCGGCGCCGAGCAGGCCGAGGATGAGGGCGTGCAGCAGCCTACGCATTGCAGCCCGCCTTCAGGACGCGCGGCAGCGTCACGTCGGAGAGGCCGGTGCTCGAGGCGATCGGCGTGTCGTAGAAGGTCAGAACGAAATACATCTTGCCAGACCCGCCGGTGAGCAGCCAGTTGCCGGGGGCAGGGCGATTGCCGACCGAAATGACGACGGAATTGTCGGGCCGGCGCAGCACTTCGTAGGACTGCAGCGCCGCCTGCCTCGGCTTGCCGGTAGCGATCACTCCAAGCGACTGGTCTGCGGCATAGAGCGTCCAGAACCGGGCGGTCGGATAAACCCCTTCAATCGTGTAGGTGCATTCGCGTTTCAGCGGCTCGCCTGCGTCGTCGCGCTCGGCGACAAAGGCCAGCCCCTCGGCCCGGCCGAGCGCCAGCACGCCCTCGCGCGCCACGCGCGCCTTGGAATAGGGGTCGGCGGCTAAAGTCCCGACTTCCGGGAAGGCCGTCCATTGGCCGATGCGGATCGCTCCAACGCCATCCTGCGCGTTGAGCGCATACCAGACGCTGTAGCCGCCAAGCCCGATGGCAATGGCGAGCGAAAGCAGCGTCAGGGTGGCGTTTTTGAGCATGAGAGCCGCAAACAGAGGAGGTTGCCCGGGATATCGCGGCGCGAGGTGCCGTGGCAAGTCGGCTTCGCATGAGGGCCGCTCTAAGGTGTGTTGAGATTCAGGTCAGGCCGGCCTCACCTGAATATCGACACGCCTTAAAGCGCCGAAAGCGTTTCCGGCAGGGCAGGCGCATCGAGCACGGGCGCGGCCTGGAACGCCTTGGTCATGTCTCTCAGCGTCTGGGTGGTGCGGCTGGAAAGCACCGGCGGGCGTTCGGCTTCGGCCTGCGCCGCCGCGGCGTCGGCCTCCTTCTTCGCGGCTTCCTCCGCCTTGGCCGCGACCTCCGGGTCGACGAACGGATGGTCGAGACCGGGAATAGGCTTCAGGTCGATGTTCTGGTGCGCATAGACCATCAGGCGCTGCCAGACCATAGCCGGCAGCGAGCCGCCGGTCATCTTGTTGGTTGCGGTGAAGTCGTCATTGCCGAGCCAGACGGCCGCCGTGTAATTGCCGGTGAAGCCGACGAACCAGGCGTCGCGGTAGGATTGCGTGGTGCCGGTCTTGCCGGCGACGACGATGTTGGGGAGCTGGGCGCGCCGCGCCGTGCCGATCACCGGCACCGCCGCCAGCATGGTGTTCATGTATTTCAGCGCCTTTTCCGACAGCACGCGGTGTGGCGGCGGCGCGTCCTTGGCCCAGTCATAGACCACCTCGCCAGTGCGGGTGACGAGCTGGGTGATGCCGTGGCGCGAGCCGACAAAACCGTTCTGGGCAAAGACGCTGTAGCCGGTCGCCTGGTCCATCACCGTCATGCCGGATGTGCCCAGCACCATGGTCTTGTGCGCTTCCAGCGGCGATTCGACACCCATCGACTCGGCCATTGCCTTGATCGGACCGATGCCGAGATAATCCTTGGCGAGCCGCACCGGCACCGTGTTGATCGACTTGGCGATCGCCGTGAGCAGCGTGACATTGCCGGCCGATCCGCCGCTGTAATTGTGCGGCGACCAGTTGCCCCAGCTGATGGCGCCGCCCGAAACCACTGAGTCCGGCGTGAAGCCATGCTCCATCGCGGTGGCATAGACATAGGGCTTGAAGGATGAACCCGTTTGGCGCAACGCCTTGGTGGCGCGGTTGAACTGGCTGGCGCCGTAGTCGCGGCCGCCGACAATGGCGCGCACCGCGCCATTGGTCTCGATCACCACCACCGCGCCTTCGGTGACGTTGTATTCCTTGCCGAATTGCCGAAGATGGAACTCGACCGACTCCTCGGCCGCCTTCTGGATGTTGGCGTCGAAGGTCGTGTGGGCGACCAGCGAATGCTGGCCGGGCTTGGCGATCTTCTTGACCTCGTCGAAGGCCCAGTCGAGGAAGTAGTCCGGGCTCTTCTGCTCGCCGCGGTCGACGACGTCGGCCGGATGCAGTCTTGCCTGCAGCACCTGGCCTTCGGTCATGAAGCCGGAATCGACAAGGTTGGACAGCACCACATTGGCGCGCGCGCGCGCGGCCGGCAGGTTGATGTGCGGGGCGTATTTGGTCGGCGCCTTGAACAGGCCGGCCAGCATTGCTGCCTCGGCAAGGTTCAGATCCTTGACGCTCTTGCCGAAATAGAAATCCGCCGCCGCCTCGATGCCGAACGTGCCGCCGCCCATATAGGCGCGGTCGAGATAGAGCTGCAGGATCTCTTTCTTGGAGAGGTTCGCCTCCAGCCACAGCGACAGGAAGGCTTCCTTGATCTTGCGCTCGAGGGTGCGCTCGTTGGACAGGAACAGGTTCTTGGCGAGCTGCTGCGTGATGCTGGAGCCGCCCTGGACCACCGAATTGGCGCGCACGTTCTCGAAGATTGCGCGCGACAGGCCCAGCACATCGATGCCGTAATGGTCGAAGAAACGCCGGTCCTCCGTCGCCAGCACCGCCTTGATGACGATGTCCGGCATCTCGTCGACCGGCACGGAATCGCGCTGGATGATGCCGCGCTGGCCGATTTCGTTGCCGTAGCGGTCGAGGAAGGTGACGGCGAAGTCGCCCTGGTTGCGCCAGTCGCCGGTGGTGATGTCGAAGGCGGGCATGGCAAGCGCGAGCAGCACCACGAAGCCGCCGGCGCCCATGGTGAAACCCTCGCTCAGCACCTCGATGATGGCGCGGCGCCAGCCATGCACACGGAAGCGGCGGGAAAAGATGGTCGCCGCTTCCCAGAATTCGCGCGCCTTGAAGCCGATCTCGTAGAGCGAGCTATCGAGCCAGGCATCCACGGCGAGCAGCGCCGAAGCGATCCGGCCTCTTCTCCTGCGTGGTTTAGAGGGATTGTCCATTCCAGAATTCCACCCCGGCACTTCCGCCCGAAACAGCCGTGGCAGTTCCGGGGCGCCCTCCCTGCCCAGACTAATCGACCATTTTAGCACCACTCACAAGGGCAGCGAAGCCACACCCAGGCTTTGTTGAACGCCATGGTTGATTGTGCCCCGAGCAATTCCAGGAAAAGTGAGCACTTCCTGGAAAAGTGTGTGGCGGTTTTCCGTCCGGAATTGCGCAAACAGATACTGCGATGTCACCGCGACGCGATGAAGCGCATAAAATGCGTCACATCCGCCTCGCTCGGCTCCAGTCCGGTGAAGGAGCGCAGATAGGCGGCGAGATGGCTGACGCGCGCCTCGACAGGTTCCTTGATGTCGAGCACGTAATAGCCGATCTGCATGTAGTAGAGGACGCGGGCGCGGATGAAGGCGTCCTCGCTCTCATAGCCGTGCCGGCGGTACATGTCGCGTATGGCCAGCAGTCGCTCCTCGTCGGCCTTGTCGATCATGCGCCGCACGTCGTCCGAGCGCCTTGCCCATTCGCGGACGGCGAAATCCAGCCTGGGATCGAACAGTCGCTCGTCGGCCCAGCATTCGAAGACGTTCATCACACCCATGATGATGCTGTCGGCCGGCCGGCGCGCCCGCTCGACGATCGCCGTGGTGTTGGTCTCGTGCCAATGCCTGAGCAACTGGTCGAGCAGGTCCTGCCGGCTTTCGAAATACCAGTAGAAGCTTGATCGCGAAACGCCGAGCTTCTGTCCCAGCGTCAGCACGCGCACGCTCTCGATGCCGTCGGAAATCAGCGTCTGCAGCGCGAGGTTGATCCAGTCCGCGCGGGTCACCTTGATGTTGCCGGGCGCCGGCTCGTCCTGGGGAGCGGTCATGGTCATGAGCCAACAAGTGGCACGGCGCGGAGCAGCGCGCAAGCTCTGGACAGAAGTGTCTAGACACATGTGTACGGGGCGTATATCTTGAGAGCCTCCAACGAGAGGGGAGAGGCTCGTGAAGTCGCATTACCGGGCAGTGGTCATCGGCGGAGGCGTGGTCGGCGCCTCGGTGCTCTATCACTTGACGCGCTTTGGCTGGAGCGATGTGGCGCTGATCGAGCGCGCCGAGCTGACGGCCGGCTCGACCTGGCATGCGGCGGCCGGCTTCCACGCGCTCAACGCCGATCCCAATGTCGCGGCGCTGCAGGATTACACGATCAAGCTCTATCGCGAGATCGAGGCCGAGTCCGGCCAGAATGCCGGGCTGCACATGACCGGCGGCGTCAACATGGCGAGCGACCCGCAGCGCTGGGAATGGCTGAAATCGGCCTGGGCGGTGTTCCAGTCGGTCGGCATCGAGACGGCGCGGCTGGTGACGCCCGAGGAAATCAAGGAGATCTGCCCGATCGTCGATGTCAGCGGCGTGCTGGGCGGCCTCCATGATTCCAATGAGGGCCATCTCGATCCTTATGGCACCACGCACGCCTACGCGGGCGCCGCCAGGAAGCGCGGCGCCGACGTCATCCTGCGCAACCGCGTCGTCGAGCTGAAGCAGCGCGCCGACGGCGGCTGGGACGTCGTCACCGAGAAGGGCACCATCGTCGCCGAGCATGTCGTCAACGCCGGCGGTCTCTGGGCCAAGCAGGTCGGGCTGATGGCCGGCGTCGACCTGCCGGTGACGCCGATGGAGCATCATTATTTCGTCACCGAGGACATTCCCGAGGTCGCGGCGCTGGACAAGGAACTCGGCCTTGCCGTCGATCTCGATGGCTTCTCCTATCTGCGCCAGGAGCGAAAGGGCGTGCTGCTCGGCGTCTATGAGCAGAACCCGAAACACTGGAACATGGACGGCGCGCCCTGGGATTACGGCATCGAGCTGATCCCGGAGGATATCGATCGCATCAGCCCTGAGCTTGCCAAGGCCTATGAGCGCTTTCCCTGCCTGGCTACGGCCGGTATCCGCAAATGGGTCAACGGCGCCTTCACCTTCACGCCAGACGGCAATCCGCTGGTCGGTCCGGTACGGGGCTTGACGAATTATTGGGTCGCCTGCGGCGTCATGGCCGGCTTCAGCCAAGGCGGCGGCGTCGGCAAGTCGCTGGCCGAGTGGATGATTTACGGTGAGCCGGAAGCCGATATCTTCGGCATGGACATCGCCCGCTACGGCGCCTTCGCCGCCAACCGCGAGTATCTCAGGCAGACGACGGGTCAGTTCTATGCCCGCCGCTTCGTCATGACCTTCCCCAATGAGCGCCTGCCGGCGGGCCGGCCGCTGAAGCGCCCCGGCGCCTATGACGGCATGAGCGCCGCCGGCGCCGAATGGACGGCGTCCTGGGGTCTGGAGATACCGGCCTATTTCGCGCCGATGGGCTTCCGTGAGGAGACGACGCTGAAGCGCTCCAACGCCTTCGACATCGTCGGCGATGAGGTGCTGCAGGTGCGCCGCGCCGCTGGCCTCGTCGATACGACGGCCTTCTCGCGCTATGCCGTGTCCGGCCCGGGCGCCGAGGCCTGGCTCGACAAGTTGCTTGCTTGCCGGCTGCCGAAGCCGGGCCTCGCCAAGCTTGCGCCGATGCTTGGGCCCAATGGCCGGCTGAAGGGCGACCTCACCGTGCTCAACTGGGGCGGCGGCGAATACTGGATCATGGGCTCCTACTATTTGCGCGAATTCCATATGCGCTGGTTCGAGGCGCACATTGCAGAAGGCGTTTCCGTCACCGACATCTCGGATGCCACATCCGGCTTCCTCATCACCGGACCGAATGCACGAAAGATCCTCGAATGCACCACGCATCAGGACATCTCCGCCAAAACCCTGCCGTTCATGGCTTGCGGCGAGTTCGATATCGGCATGGTCCGGGCACGCATCGCCAGGCTCTCAATCGCCGGCGAGCTCGGCTTCGAGATCAACTGCCCGGCCACCCTGCATGCGACGCTGCGCGAAACACTGCTTGCCGCCGGCCAAGACCTCGGTCTTGCCGAGATCGGCTATTACGCGCTGAATTCGCTCAGGCTGGAAAAGAGTTTCGGCATCTGGTCGCGCGAATTCACGCAAGGCTACACGCCCGGCCAGACCGGGCTCGACCGCTTCATCGCTTTCGACAAGGGCGATTTCATCGGGCGCGAAGCGGTGCTCAAGGAGCGCGAGGCGGGTGCCTCGCAGCGCATCGTGACGCTGGAGGTCGACGCTGTCGACGCCGATGCCAGCGGCTTTGAGCCGGTCTGGTCCAAGAGCCGGCGCGTCGGCTTCGTCACCTCCGGCGGCTACGGCTATACCCTCGGCAAGAGCGTCGCCCTGGCGTTGCTCGATGACGGTTTCGCCGGGGAGGGGACCGAGCTTTCCGTACACATTGTCGGGGTCGAACGGCCGGCGTGTGTCATTGCCGCCTCGCCCTACGACCCTGAAGGCAAGGCGATGCGGCAATGAGGAGGAACCGCCATGATCGATGAGGCCGCACGTGATCTCAGACGCGAGCGCCGGCGGGGACGCACCGGCGAGGCGGGCAGCGAATCCAGTCGCCATCCCAACTACCGCTCCCTGAGGAACCCGTTCCTGCCGCAGCCGATCTTTTCCGAAGACCAGGTCGCCGCCATCCACGCTACCGCGCTGCGCGTGCTGGAGGAGCTCGGCATCAAGGTGCTGTTGCCCGAGGCCCGCGCCGTCTACGCCAAGGCCGGCGCCTTGGTCGACGAAGACAGCCAGATGGTCAGGATCGGCCGCGACATGGTCGAGGCAGCACTTGCCTCGGCGCCGCGCTCCATTCCGGCACTTGGCGGCGACCGCTCGCGCGACCTGACGCTTGAGCTCGGCTCGATGGCCTTCCTGGCGGGCTCCGGCGCCCCCAACGTCACCGATCTCGAGCGCGGCCGCCGGCCGGGCACGCTCGCCGCATTCGAGGAATTCATCAAGCTGATCCAGCATTTCGACGTGCTGCACATGCTTGGACCCTGCGTCGAGCCGCAGGACATCGACAACCGCTTCCGTCACTATGCCGTCAACCGGGCGCAATTGACGCTGTCGGACAAGTTCCCCTTCATCTTCGCGCGCGGCACGCCGCAGGTCGAGGACGGGTTCGAGATGATCCGCCTGGCGCGCGGTCTCTCCGAGGACCAGTTCCGCGCCGGCGCCCATTGCTACACCGTCATCAACACCAACTCGCCGCGTCAGCTGGATATCCCGATGGCGCAAGGCATCATCGACTTCGCCAGGGCCGGCCAGGTCCTGATCATCACGCCCTTCTGCCTGGCGGGCGCCATGGCGCCGATCACGGTTGCCGGCGCGCTGACCTTGCAGCATGCCGAGGCGCTGGCTGGGTTGACGCTTGCCCAGATCGTGCGCCCCGGCGCGCCGGTGGTCTATGGCTCCTTCTCCTCCAATGTCGACATGAAGTCCGGCGCGCCGGCCTTCGGCACGCCGGAACATATCAAGGCGACGCTTGGGGCGGGACAGCTCGCCCGCTACACTGGGTTGCCGTGGCGCTCCGGCGGCGGCAGCGCCGCCAATATTGCCGACGCGCAGGCCGCACACGAGACGCAGTTCGCGCTGTGGGGCTCGGTGCTGGCTGGCGCCACCGTCTGCATCCACGCCGCCGGCTGGCTGGAAGGCGGCCTCAGCGTTTCCCTGGAAAAGCTGATCACCGACGTCGAGGCGCTGCAGACGGTCGCGGAGCTTTGCGCCACTACGCCCGGCGACGCCGATGCCATCGGCTTCGAGGCCATCGCCGAGGTGCAGCCGGGCGGCCACTTCTTCTCCGCCGCCCATACCATGTCGCGCTACCGCACCGCCTTCTACGAGCCGCTGGTGGCCGACTGGTCGAATTTCGGCAACTGGACGCAATCCGGTTCGAAGACGGCGACCGAGCGCGCCACCGGTATCTGGAAGCGGATTCTTTCCGACTTCCAGCCGCCGGCCTCCGCTGCCGCCACCGCTGGCGTGCTCGACGAGTTCATTGCCGGGCGCACCGAGGAGGGTGGCGCCGCACCGGTCTCGTGATTTGACGAAAACGTAATAAATTCGAGACCTTCGCCATTCACGTTATAGTCAAAACGATTCGCGATCTGGCATCGGATCGCGAGCGCGGCTACGTTGCCGGGCAGCGTGAGGAGATATGTATTGGCGATGGACGGTAGATGACGGCGCCTGGCGATCTGATGCAGGCCTTGTTCCTGAGGCTGAAGACCGATGCGTCGCTGTCGGCGCTGCTTGGCGGCGCCGGCCTCCTCGAGCAGGCAAGCGACAAGGCCGCCTTTCCGAACGTGACTTACGGCCGCACCAGCGCCTTCGACCTCGAGACCGGCGCCGACAACGACAGCGACCAGTTGGTCACCTTGCATATCTGGTCGAAAGCCCAGGGCGAGGCCGAGACACGCCTCATCATGGACAGCATCAGGGCGCGGCTCGACGGCGCGGCATTTTCGATCGGTTCGCGCGGCCAGACGCGCCTGTCGCTGGAATTCGCCGAGGCTCGCTATGACGAGGATCTGGCCGTCCACCATGGATTGCTGCGCTTCCGCGCGCTGACGCAGGAAGCCGCCTGAGAGGCGGGCGCCGATGCGTGTCGCCCAGGAGTAAAGCGGTGGCTCCAGAATATTCATCAAAACAACCGCTTAAGCGCGCCGTTTGAATCGGTTTCGCGCGAAGTGCCTTGGCCTACAGCTGCGCTTGGATGGCAGCCTTGTCGATGACCGACCAGACTTCGCGGATCCGCCCATCATGGAACTCGTAAAAGACGTTCTCGGCGAAGGAAACGCGCTTGCCGTGGACGGGCAGGCCGAACAGCACGCCCTTGGGCCGGCAGTCGAAATGCAGGCGCGCCGCCACGCGCGGCGGCTCCGAGACCAGAAGCTCGATGTTGAAGCGCAGGTCGGGAATAGCCTCGAAATCGCCCTCCAGCATGCGGCGGTAACCCGAAAGCCCGATCGTCTCGCCATTATACTGCACCTCCTCGCCGACGAAGCGGCCGAGATTGTCCCAATCCTGCTCGTTCAGGCAGGCGATGTAGCCCCGATAGAGACCGGCAATATCCTCTCGCGTCATCGCATCCTCCATGGCCGTCCGGCGTTTCTACAATAGCTAGCGCAGTGCGCGGTGAAGGCAGGTCAAAAAGCGTAGCGGATCAAGTGCTTTTCCGGCTATGAATTGAGCCTTGGCGCCGCCACGCGCGCAGGGGGAATGGCGGGCATGATTTTCGATCGTTCACCGTTCATTTCACGTTCAGCCCATATGCGTTAGAACCGTGATCATGAAAAACCTTGGCTCACATCTCCGCAAAGCAGTGCTGGCGCTTGCCGCGGCCGGGCTTCTTGCGTCGCAGGCGATCGCCCTGCCGGTCATCGAGCCGTCGGCCGATCAGCCGGTGGTGCTCGCCGCCGGCGATTGCTACGCGATCGGCCAGCAGGTCGCCGCGCAGAACGGCGGCACGCTCGCCAAGGCGTCGCAGGCGACGCGGGGCGGCCAGCAGGTCTGCGTCATCGTCGTGCTCGTCCCCGGCAAGGACGGACAGCGTCCGCGCCGCTCGGAAATCGTCGTCCCGATGAGCTGACCCCTCTCGTTTCCCCGGCCAGCGGAATCGGCCTATACGTCTATCCAGCAACAGGCTTCAACCCATGCGCGTGCTCGTCGTCGAGGATGACAAGGATCTCAACCGGCAACTGGCCGATGCGCTGGTCGATGCCGGCTATGTCGTCGACCGCGCCTATGACGGCGAGGAGGGCCATTTCCTCGGCGACACCGAGCCTTACGATGCCGTGGTCCTCGACATCGGCCTGCCGCAGATGGATGGCATCAGCGTCGTCGAGCGCTGGCGCCGCGGCGGCCGCAAGATGCCGGTGCTTATCCTCACCGCCCGCGACCGCTGGAGCGACAAGGTGGCCGGCATCGACGCCGGTGCCGACGATTATGTCACCAAGCCCTTCCATATCGAGGAGGTGCTGGCCCGAGTGCGGGCCCTGATCCGCCGAGCGGCCGGCCATGCTTCGTCCGAGCTCACCTGCGGGCCGCTGCGCCTCGACACCAAGGCATCCAAGGCCGATGTCAATGGCATGCCGCTGAAGCTCACCTCGCACGAGTTCCGGCTGCTCGCCTATCTGATGCACCATATGGGCGAGGTGGTGTCGCGCACCGAACTGGTCGAGCATCTCTACGACCAGGATTTCGACCGCGATTCCAACACCATCGAGGTGTTTGTCGGCAGGCTTCGCAAGAAGATGGGCATCGACATGATCGAAACCGTGCGTGGCATGGGCTATCGCATGCGAGAGCCGGAGGCGTGACGCGGAACCGCTGAAGCCAGCGATGGGAAGGTGGATTTCAAGGCTGCGGCTCTGGCCGCGCTCGCTGACCTTCCGCGTCATCGCTTTCTCGACCATCTGGGCGATCCTGACGCTGGTCGTCATCTTCACCCTCATCACAACGCTTTACCGCCAGGCCAGCGAGCGCGGTTTCGACAGCCTGCTTTCGGCGCATCTGTTCAACCTGATCGGCTCCGTCGGCATTTCCGACAACGGCGCGCTAACCGGGGCGCCCGACCTTGGCGATCTGCGCTTTTCCGAGCCGAATTCCGGCTGGTACTGGTCGGTGGAGCCTGCCTCCGAAGGCGTGCATGGCGAAATCCATTCGTCCTCGATGACGACCTCGCTCCTGTCGCCAAGCGTCGCGGAGGTCCCGTTCAATGCGAACTTCCAGCGCAGCTACTCGATGGAGGGCATCAAGGGCGAGCAGCTCGAAGTGTTCGAGAGCGAGTTCGTGCTGGACGCCAAGAACCGCGCCGCCCGCTTCCGCGTCATGGGCAACCACAGTGAGCTCGAGCAGGAGATCGCGAGCTTCCAGCGCCGCCTGCTCACCTATCTGTCGCTGTTCGGGGTCGGCATGATCGCCATCAACGCCATCGCCATCCTCTTGGGCCTCCAGCCCTTGCGCCGGGTCCGCAATGCGCTCGCCATGGTGCGCGAAGGCACGGCCCAGCGCCTCGACGGCAGCTTCCCGGCCGAGATCGAGCCGCTGGCCAGCGAGACCAATGCGCTGATCGAAAACAACCGGCGCATCGTCGAGCGCTCGCGCACCCAGGTCGGCAACCTAGCCCATTCGCTGAAGACGCCTCTGGCCGTGCTGCTCAATGAGGGCCGCGCGCTCGGCGGCGCCAAGGGCCAGCTGATCGCCGACCAGGCGGCTTCCATGCAAAAGCAGGTCGATCATTACCTGCAGCGCGCCCGCGTCGCCGCGCAGCGCGACAGCGTCGTCTTCCGCACGCCGGTTTCGCCGCTGGTTGAGCGCATGGTGCGCGTTCTGCGCAAGCTCAATCCGCAAACGCGGCTGGCGCTGTCCCTGCCGCCGGCCGAGATCGTCTTTGCGGGCGAGCGCGAGGATCTCGAGGAACTGCTCGGCAATCTGCTCGACAATGCGATGAAATGGGCAAAGAGCGCTGTTGCCGTGACGATCGCCACTATTTCGGGAAGCGGCAACCTGTTTGAAATCGTCATAGAGGATGACGGTCCGGGCATTCCCGAAGACAGCGCGCGAGAGGTGTTGAAGCGTGGCAAGAGACTGGACGAGACGAAGCCGGGAACGGGGCTTGGCCTTGCCATTGTCGCCGACCTCGTCAACGAGTATGGAGGCTCGCTGGCGCTGGAACGGTCGGGGATGGGCGGCTTGAGGGCGGTGGTGAGATTGCGGAGCCTTCAATGATGTTTTTTATCGATTTGCGAGCAGCGACTGACGGCCAAATTTCCGACAAATATCAACACTATGGCCAGGATGCTTCCCCGATGGCGCGGCCCCCAATCCATCTCTCTGAAGAAGTCCATTTCGCTCAAGAAGCTCATCCCGCTCAAGAGAACCGGTTGTTGGCATGAAGATCCGCGTCGCGCTCGTTTCCGCCCTGCTCGCCGTTTCCGGCTGCACGACACTCGGCAGGGGCGGTCCAACCTCTCCGGCCACGCCTGTTTCGACGCCGCCCGCCGGCGGCAAGGTGTCGACCAGCATCGTCTCGGCGATGAATGGCGGGCTTATCGGCGGATCGATCGGCTCGGGTCTGAGCGATGCCGAAAAGCGCAAGGGGTTGGAGGCGGAGTACAAGACGCTGGAGTACAACACCAGCGGCCAGAAGGTGACGTGGAAGGGCGACAACGCCTCCCATTATGGCGAGGTGGTCGCGGCCCAGCCTTATCGGGTCGGCTCCCAGGATTGCCGCCAGTACACCCACACCGTCTTCACCGGCGGCGCGGGCGTCACCGCGCGCGGCACCGCCTGCCGCAACGCCGACGGTAGCTGGACGCCGCTGACCTGATAAATCGGCCCAATTGATATACATCAAGGCCGGACAGAGCATCCGCCGTCAAAGCGTCGCAGTATGCTTATGTTGGCAGGGCAGGGCTCTGCCTTTATTGGAAGAGCCATGCTGTTCTGGGTCATAGCCGCAATCCTCACGCTGGGCGCCAGCCTGGCGGTGCTATTGCCGCTCACAGGCGGCATGAAGGGTGCATCGGCGCCTGGCGATCATGACCTCGAAGTCTATCGCGACCAGCTTTCCGAGCTGGATCGCGACGTGGCGCGCGGCCTGATACAGCCGGGCGAGGCCGAGGAGGCGCGCGCCGAGATCGGCCGCCGCATCCTGCGTCTCGGCGCGGCCGAGCGGCCGGCCTCCGCCAGTGCCTCTTCCTCCCGCGGCATCAGGTTTGTCGCCAGCCTGGCCGTGCTTGCCGTGCCGCTGCTGAGCTGGGGACTGTACGGCGTGCTCGGCTCGCCCGATCTGCCTTCGCAGCCCCTGGCCGAACGCCTCGCCAAGAATCCCGCCGATTCCTCGGTCGACGAGCTGGTCGCACGCGCCGAAGCGCACCTTGCCGCCAATCCTTCGGACGGCAAGGGCTGGGACGTGCTGGCGCCGATCTATCTTCGCCTGCAGCGCTTTCCCGACGCGATAACCGCCTACCGCAACGCCATTCGCCTCGACGGCGACAGCGCGGTGCGCCAGGCCGGTCTCGGCGAGGCGATCGCGAGCGCTGCCGGCGGCATCGTTTCGGCCGATGCGCAAAACGCCTTCGAGGCGGCTCTCAAGCTCGATCCGGCCAATGCCAAGGCGAATTTCTACTTGGGGGTAGGCCTTGCCCAGGAAGGCAGGAAGGACGAGGCTGTCGCCGCCTGGCAAAAGATGCTCGGCCAGCTTCCGCCGGATTCGCCCTGGCGCAGCGCCGTCCAGCAGGCGCTTGCCGAGGCTGGCCAGCCAGCGGTCGCGGCGAGCGGGCCGGATGCCCAGCAGATGGAAGCCGCGCAGCAGATGTCGCCGCAGGACCGGCAGGCGATGATCGAAACGATGGTCGCGGGCCTCGACGACAAATTGAAGCAGAATCCCCGTGATGAGGAAGGATGGATGCGCCTCATTCGTTCCTATGCCGTGCTCGGCAAGCCCGATCAGGCGCGCGAGGCGCTCGGCCGCGCTGTCGCCGCCTTTGGGGCCGACAGCGAGCAAGCCAAGAAGTTCACCGCCTTCGCCGCCTCCCTCGGCGTGACGGCGACGGAGTAAGAGATGACGCGCAAGCAGAAGCGATTGTCGGTGATCGTGGCGGGGTTGGCCTTCCTCGCCGCGGCCGCCGGACTCACCTTCTACGCGCTCGGCCAGAAGGCCTCCTATTTCTACATGCCGGCAGAGCTGGCAACGGCAAGCGTGCCGCCCGGAC
>NZ_RZRX01000118.1:0-18808 GCF_003997405.1 Mesorhizobium sp. M2A.F.Ca.ET.042.01.1.1 | reverse complement strand
ATGCCACCTTGGACCTGCCCAGAACGCGCTACGTCGAAGTGGGCGGCATCCATATCGCGTACCAGATCGTCGGCAGCGGCCCGACGGACATCGTGCTTGTTCCCGGCTTCATTTCGCATGTCGAGCGTATCTGGGAAGACAGGAGCTGCCGCGCCTGGATCAGCGCTGTTTCGCGCCTGGGTCGCCTGATCCTGTTCGATCGGCGCGGCATGGGACTTTCCGACCGCGTCGGCGCCCGCCCGACCGTCGAAGCGACGGCCCAGGATATTCTGGCCGTCATGAATGCTGCTGGCAGCCGCAGGGCCTTGCTCATCGGCGCGTCAGAAGGTGGGCCGGGTTGCATCCGTTTTGCCGTAGATCACCCCGATCGCCTGATCGGCCTTGTTCTCTGGGGTTCGCTGGCGAAAGGCAGCCGCGCGCCCGACTATCCGTTCGCCCTGACCGGCGCGCAATACGACCTCTGGAAGCAACGCCTGCTCGCTGGCTGGGGCGGCCCGGCGGAAATCCAAACTTTCGCCCCGAGCCTCGCCGCAGACCGCCAAGCGGAAACCTGGTGGGCCGGATTGCTGAGGGCAGCCTCTAGTCCCGGCGCGGTCGCAGGCCTGCTCGAAGCGCTGCGCGATGCCGATGTCCGTCACTTGCTCGCAAACGTCTCGGCCCGGACGACGGTTCTGCACCGCTCCGGCGACCGCGCCGTGCGTGTCGAGGCCGGGCGTTTCCTGGCGGCCAAGATCCCGGGTGCGCGGTTCATCGAAGTCGACGGTGACGACCACTGGTTCTGGGTGGGCGACCAACAGCCGCTGCTCAACAGCATCAGCGCGTTTGCTCGACGCGGCTGATCGCTTGGCCGCAGCGCGCTGCCCGGGATGATCGTTGCAAATGGATCTGTGAAGGCCGCGCGTCAGGCGGCCTCCGCCATGCCAGAGCGTTTCACCGTTTCTCGGAAACGGCGAACCGCTCCATGCCTTTGTTTTACGCAATTCCGGACGGAAAACCGCTCACACTTTTCCTGGAATTGCTCCAGTCAGGCGCTGGAGCACTGAGTTTGCCTCGGCCGTCATGCGCCGGACTATCTCGCCCGCAGGCAGAATCTCGTCGATGTTGCCGGCGCTTTGCCCGGCCGTCAGGCATGCCTGCTCTATGTCCCCGTCGAAATCAGGCGTCGGCAGGATAGCGCTGTAGCGCGGCACCGGGACCGTCTGGCCGTTGAGGACGGTAGAGCCGATGAACTGGCCTTCTGCATCCTTGGTGGCTTCGGTTTCCCGACCCAGCGCCGCACGTGCGCCGTCATTGACGATGGCCCGCATGAGCTGATCGGACCACTCGGGACCGTAGATGGATAGGATCGCCGTGTCGCCCACATCGGCCGCTAACACGCGGTCCTTGTAAGCATCGTGCGCTTCGGCCTCTTTCGAGGCGAGGAAACGGCTGCCGCACCAGACCGCATCAGCGCCGAGCGCGAGTGCGGCGGCCATGGTCGTACCATCCACTATGCCGCCTGCAGCAAGCAGCCGCAGACCGGGGAAGCGTCTGCGAATACGGGGAAAGAGCGTCATGGTGGACGCTTCCGCCCGATTGTGGCCGCCCGCCTCCGCACCCTGGACGATGAGAGCTTCGGCGCCCAGGGCAACCGCTTGCTCAGCTTCGGTGACGCGGCCGACCTGCATCCAGAGCTTGATGCCGGCCTGCTTCAGGCGTTCGGCATGCTCGGAGGTCGGCAACGTCCAAAAGAAGATCGCGAGCATCACCTGTTCCTCGACGAGAACGGATATGTGTTCGTCGGTGACGAAGTCGCCGATCAGGTCGACGCCGAAGGGCCGCTTCGTAAGCGCCTTGGTCTTCCGGATGAGTTCGCGCAGGACGTGGGGCGGGTTGATGTCGGAGCCGATCGTGCCAAGCCCGCCGGCTTCGCATACAGCAGCCGCAAGGGCGGGACGGGCGATCATCGCCATACCTGCATTGACAATTGGCGTTGCAAGGCCGAAGTCGCGGGTGATGGATGTCGAAATCATAGTCTGTATCCTTGGATTTGATCGAGGCGGCCTGCGCGTGACGCACTGACCGGGGTTTGATCGTCATGGTCGGATCGTGATCGTGGCCAACGAAGGAATTTCCGACGCGCTGGACAGGACCGGCACATCGCTTAGCCTCCTTGCCTTGTCTTCTGGACACCGACACGCTCCAGAAAAGAGTCGACAACCGGCGCCACGGTCTCGACATCGAGGAAGGCCGTGACATGGTTCTTGCCCGGGAGCGCCAGAAACTCGCCGCCCGCCAGTTCGGCGAAATTCCGGACGGACTGGCAGCGCGGATCGAGCGTGCCGCTGATTGCAAGCACCGGTATCCCCAGCTCCGCGAAGGTTGCCGAGAAATCCAACCTGTCCGTGGCAAGGCTTGCTTGAACAGCGGCGATGTCGTTGGCCCGGATCCGCCGGCATGCGGCCTGCGAAAGGCCGGGGGCCAGTTGCGTCAAGAGGCCGACCCAAGCCTCGAAGTCATTCTTGAGTCTCGTACGCAAGAAGGTGATATCCTCCGCGAACGGATGCGCGCCGTTGACGACCAACGCGCTGATGCGGTCTGGGTGATAGGCCGCCGTGGCCAGTGCGACCACGCCGCCCATCGAATGCCCCATCAAAGCAGCATTCCGGACACCAGCATGGTCGAGCACGGCAACGACATCCGCTGCCCGTCTGCGGTCGGAATAGGCGATCGGGTCATAAGGCTTTCCGCTCCGGCCATGGCCGCGGCAATCGATGAGGATCAGCCGGCGCCCGCGTCGCAGCAATCGGTCGACGTAACCCGCCTCGTGCCAGGACTCGCTGGTTTCGGTCGCGCCATGCAGCAGTACGAGCGGCTCGCCACGACCCAGGTCCTCGTAAGCGATAAAGATACCATCCTCGGCAACAGCCTTGAGCGTGCGATGGTGGGTGACAGTATTGACCAGTGACATTTCCCGCTCCGAGGGTGTCTCCTTGCCGGGCCCGATCGATCCGACGCTGCGGGATGGATAGAAGGCCGGCGTCCCCTCGACGTCCCCTGCCCCGGCCGGATACGGATCGATGAAGCGATTGGAACTGCAAGATCCGCATCGCGTTTGGCACCGAAGCCATCGCCACCGGCGGAACCGAACGTCCTGATCAAGGCTGTGCTCGCTCGCTCAGACCAGCCGCTGCCCGCCGTCGATGTGGACCGTCTCGCCGGTCATGAACTTGTTCTGCATCAGATAGAGATAGGCCGGCGCGATATCGGCGGGCCTGGCGATCCTGCCGGCCGGGATGCGGCCGCCCATCTGCTCGAAATAGCCTGTCTTGGCTTCTCCGACGATCTCGTCCCACATTTCGGTGTCGACCCAGCCGGGCGAGACGATGTTGACGCGGGTTGGCGCGAGCTCCAGCGCCAGCGCGCGGGCGAAATAGCTGAAGGAACCGGCGACCGCCGCGACCACCGCGCCGCCGGGGACCGGCGGGCGGTCCTTGTTGACGCCGGAGGTGAAGATCATCGAGCCGCCCTTGTTCAATTTGCGCACAGCATGCTTGGCAAGCATCACCGACCCGATCAGCTTGCCGTCGACGAAGCCGCGCACGAAATCCATGTCGGTCTCGCCGATCGGATCGTTGGGCGGTGGCGTGCCGGCCGTCGCCACCAGATGATCGAAGGCGCCGGCTTGCTCGAACATGCGGGACACGTCCGCCTCGTTCGCCATGTCGGCGGCGATGGCCGTCACGTGTCCTGCCCCGAGCCGCTCTTCGGCGGCCTTCAGCTTGTCCTCGGAGCGGCCGACGATCACGACTTCCGCGCCGTGTTCCAGGGCGGCCGCAGCGACGCCGAAGCCGATGCCGGAGCTGCCGCCGACGACGATGATCTTTTTTCCCGCGAGACTGGTCATGGGTTTTCTCCATGTTTGCAGTGATGAGTTGAATCAGCCGCGGCCGGCGTGGGCGGCGGCGATGTCGGCGAGGATGATCTTCTTCATCGAATACATCGCCTGGCGCGCCCGGTCGGCCTTCGCACGGTCCGGATCGTTCATCAGCCGCAAGGCTTCGGCCGGGATGACCTGCCAGTAGACGCCGAACTTGTCCTTCAGCCAGCCGCAAGGCTGTTCCGAGCCGCCGCCGGCGGTGAGCGCGTTCCAGAAATAGTCGGTCTCTACCTGGTCCCCGGTCTCGATGTAGAGCGAGATGCGCTCGTTGAAAGGCGGCACGCCGCCAGCATTGAGCGCCGTGAAACGTTGGCCTTCGAGCTCGAAGTCGAAGATCGCGTGCGGCTTGTCGGTGAACTCGATCGCGCCGAGCGCGCGGCTGTTCTTGAAGACCGACAGATAGAAATCCCGCGCGGCTTCGGCATCGAGATTGAACCAGAGGAAGGGATGAACGGTGGCCATGGCGTCCTCGCATGCTGGTGAGTTTTGATCACAAGTTCTGTGAGGATTTTGGGCTGGAAAAAGCTCGACGGACAAACCAAAGTTTGGCAAGTATTTGTTACCATAACTCACAAATGGCTTCGCCATGACCCGTAGACTGCCGCCGCTCAACGCCTTGCCGGCCTTCGAGGCCGCCGCACGGCATTTGAATTTTTCAAGGGCTGCCGACGAGCTCAACCTCACGCATGGCGCGATCAGCCGGGCGATAAAACACCTGGAGGATCAGCTCGGCGTGCAGCTCTTCGAGCGCGCGACGCGCTCGGTGCGGCTCACACCGGTCGGCGAGCCTTATGCGGTTGCCGTGCGCGAGGCGCTCGACCAGCTCGCGCTGGCGACGCAGACCGCGACCTCGCGCCACTCCGGCTCGACGCTCAACGTCAGCACGTCGGACGGGTTTGCCGGAAAATGGCTGGTGCCGCGGCTCTACCGTTTTCACCGCGCGCATGGCGATATCGACGTGCGCGTCTCGACCACCGGCCGGCTGACCAATTTCCGCGGCGACGGCATCGACGTCGCCATACGATATGGCGGCGGCCACTATCACGGGCTGACGTCGGAATTCCTCACCGGCGAGGAAGTGTTTCCCGTCTGCAGCCCGAAGCTGCTGGAAGGGCCGCATCCGCTGAAGCGGCCCGAGGACCTCAGGTATCACACGCTGATCCGCGACGGCTACCGCATCGACTGGGCGGCGTGGCTGGCCAGCGCCGGGGTCGAAGGCGTCGATCCCAACAGCGGCCTCACCTTCGATTCCGCCACCTTCGCCGTGGAATCCGCCGTCCAGGGCGAAGGCGTGGTGCTCGGCCGCACCATGCTGGTCTCCGCCGACCTTGCCACCGGCCGGCTGGTGCGGCCGTTCGACCATGCGTTGAAGGCCGTCTCCAGCTTCTATCTGGTCTACCCACCGGAGGCGATCCGCCAGCGCAAGGTCAAGGCGTTTCGCGACTGGCTGTTTGAGGAGATCGGTCCGGGCTGACGAGCGGCAGCCATCTACACACCGCCTTGCACGCGCGTGCCGCCTTCGAGACATGACACTCAGCTCGCGCCTCTTGCGGCAATCCAACCTGTACGCCGATATATTAGCAATTGCTTCTTTACAGAGTGGGCACGTGCTATTGTGGTTCCGGGAACGGCGGACGCGCCGTGAGCGCCCCGCGTTTCCCTTGTGGGAGGAAACCAATGGCTCACTACGTATTGCTGTCGAACTTCACCGACCAGGGTATCAGGACCATAAAGGACACCCAGAAGCGTGCCGAGGCTTTCAAGGAGATGGCCAGCAAAAGCGGGGTCAAGATTCACACCTTGTTGTGGACTCTGGGCAAGCATGATGTCGTGGCGGTTGCCGAAGCGGAGGACGACATTGCCGCGACTGCGCTGGGCTTATCAATCGCATCGATGGGCAACATCAGAACCGAGACCCTGAGGGCGTTCGATACGGCGGATATGGCCAAGATACTGGCAAGGATGGCCTGACCGTCACTTTACCAACGCACGTGGCGGATCGAAGCCTGCGGCGGGCAGGGTGCCCGGCGCAGGCCGCCTACGAATTCGACCTCACGCATTGGCGGAGCGGCTCGGTGTGCAGTTCTTCGAGCGCGACGCTGTCGGTGCGGCTCACCCCTGCCGGCGAGCCCTGTGCATCGGCCCGGGCTGACGCACGGGCTCAGGAAACCTTCCTTCGGCTCGGCGGTTGATACCGATCCGAGAGAGGGGCATCCATGCCGAGACGAAATGGAGAGACGGCCAGACACTCCAGACGGCCGCGCTCGCGTCCGCTGAAGGGCGAAGAGACGGAGGTGAAGCACGTCGTCGAGACGCAGGGACTGTCACCTGCGCAGGCGCGGAAGCTTGTGCGGCGCTATGGCAATGATTGGCGCAAGATCGAGGAAGCCGCCAAGACCTACAAGGGCGACGAATAAGGGGCCGGATATCGGCGCGATCAGTCCTCGCCGGCGTGGGATCAAGCCTCAACCTGAGCGCATCACGCCGAGCTCGCCGGTCTCGTCCGCCTGACCGGGCCGCTGGGCCTCGGACAGCAGATCCTGGAATTCGATGGTCGTCACCAGGTAGCCCGCCTCGTCGTAGATCTTGGTCACCCAGGATGTCGGGTCCGACCCCGCGGCAATGCCGTCGAGCATGGCTTCCTTCGCGGCTCGTTTGGCCTCGGCTTTCGCCGTTTCGAGATTTTCCATCTCGACGTGGATCGGCGGCTGCGCCGCGGATTCGAGAAACTCAAAGCGGAATTTCGGCATTGGTCTCTCCGTTTCCAGAGGCGGGCGGCGCAGGCGCAACCGATCCATGATCATCGCCGCTGCCGTCGCGTTGCTCCTCCAGCACGGTCTCGGCGATATATTCCTTGAGGTCGCCCACTTCCTCGCTGATCTCGTCAGGCTCTATGCCTTGGCTTTCGGCGTCGGCGATAAATTGGTCGGCCAATTCGGCGGCGACTATCTCGGCCGGCATCGCGACCCGAGGTTCGGCCTTATGCTCACTGATCCATTCCTCCACGAAATGCGCCGTCTTGTTCACGAGCATGTCGGCCTCCGGCGAGGCCTCGGCTACGGGCTGTTCCAGCTTGATATCCATGCAAGACCATCCTTGAACGATCTTCTTCAACGCCGATTGGTCGCAAAGGATGCAGCGCTCGGTCGATGGTGAGCGGCGGGCCGGGGATCGGCTGACGAAGCGCCGGTCGGAGCCCGCGCAGGCCCAGCCGGGAACCTGAATCACGGTCGAACATTCTTGCTGTTGGGATAAACTGACCACAGGCGAAAGACGTGAAGGCTCAGGGCTTTAGAGCGCTACTGGCCAGCAAGACGCTCGCTGCCGGGCGCAAGGCCGGCTATTGGCTCGACATCCTCAAATATGTCGCCGTGGCCGTCGCCGCCGCGATTGTCACGCTGGCCGCGGTAAACCTGACTCCGGAGCCGAGTGTCATCCGCACGATCGTTCCGCACCGTTTCGACGCGGCGGATCCGCAATTCGTGCAAAGCATGAGCAGCTATTCGCAAGGGCAGATCTCCGGGCAGAACGCCGTGCAAACCCTCGTCAACGGCGACGAGATTTTTCCCGCGATGCTGCAAGCGATCGGCACGGCCCGATCCAGCATCGACATGGAAACCTACATTTATTGGTCGGGCTCGGTCGGCTATCAGTTCGCCACGGCCCTGGCCGCGAAAGCCCGCGAAGGCGTCGAGGTCCGAGTGCTGGTCGACTGGCTTGGCTCTCTGCCCTTCGACGAGAACCTGATCCACATCATGACGGGCGCCGGGGTGCGGTTCCAGCGCTACCGGCCCGTCTACTGGTATACGCTTGACCGGGTGAACAACCGGACCCACCGCAAACTGCTGATCGTGGACGGGCGGGTCGCGTTCACCGGCGGGGTCGGCATCGCGGACAACTGGCTGGGCGACGCGCGCAATCCGAACGAGTGGCGTGACACCCATTATCGGATCGAAGGGCCTTCGGTGGGCGCGTTCCAGGCGGCCTTCGCCGAGAACTGGCTGGAGACCGCGGGCGAAACGTTGCAAGGAGAGAAGTTCTATCCGCCACCCGAGCCCGCAGGCGCGCTTGGCGCCCAGCTGGTCCTGTCATCGCAACCGAACGGCTCCGAGGATATGGAGCTGACGATGTTGGCGGCGATCGCCGCGGCCAAGGATCACCTGCGCATCGGCATGGCCTATTTCGTGCCGGATGAAATTGCACTGCAGCAGATACTCGACGCCAGGAAACGAGGCGTGGCCGTCGACGTCATCGTGCCCAATTCGCTGACCGATGTGCCCATCGTGCGAAAGGGCTCGCGCCACTTTTGGGGAGAACTGCTCGAAGCCGGCGTTCGCATCTACGAGTTTCAGCCGACGATGTATCATCCCAAACTGCTCATCGTCGATGACGTCTGGGCAAGCTTCGGCTCCACCAACCTGGACGAGCGCTCGTTGCGCCTGAATGACGAAGCCAGCCTCAATGTCTACGGCAGGGATTTTGCGCAGACGCAGATCGACTTGTTCAACGAGGACCTGAAACGGTCGAGGCAGATCAGCTTGGCGGAATGGCAGGCGCGTCCGCTGACCGAGAAAGTCACCGATTGGCTTGCGAGCAAGCTGCACACGCAGCTTTAGGTTCGGCACGAAGAGTTTCGTGGTGCCGATTCACCTTGGTTAGGGCGGATCATCAACAAACATGCAGTATGGTCGTGCCAAAACGTTGGGGTTGGCAGGCCCGGTCGGTGGTCGTTGTGTCACGAGCATGTCCGCCGGTCGGGCATCCTTTGGGCTGGGGCACGGAGGAGGAGACAATGCCGATTACGAGACTGTCGAAAGGCGCATTCCTGCCGGACGAGGTGACCTTCCTTGGCCGCGTCCTTGAACTCGGCGCCGGCGCGGATGAAACCGACGAGCAGCGCGAGCGGCGGGCCTTGCGCATCATCGCGAACTACATGGCGGGGATCACCGACGAGCGGGAGCTGGCTGAGCTGTCGCGAAGACCGCTGGGCAGATAACGCCGCAGCGCAGCGGCCAGGCAAAGCAGGGCCGCGATGAAACTTTCGACGGTTTTTCCAGTTCGGTTGCAAGGAGGATCCTCGACATGACAGAGCCCGGTGAAGGCAGTTCTCATGGGCGAATTGACGACAAGAGCTCGTCATTCTGCTGAAGCAAAAAACCGGCATCTCCGATGCTCAAGCCAGGAGGCTGATAAAGGCGGTCGGGCGCGACCGGCCGTCGCTTTTGCGAGAAGCCCGGATCATAAGGGCGCGTGCTCAGGCGTCCGCTCCAGGTCGTGTGTGAGCGGCGCGGCGCACGGTCTCCGGCCTGCGCGACCGTGAAGGCGCTTCGCGGCTTGCGGTTTCGCAGACCGTGCCGAACCAGGGATCGGCCCGTCGAAGTCCGTCGGCTTGCGCAGGCATGCCGTTTGCACGATGCTGAACGGTCATGACCACCCAGTATCTGGACCACAAACTGGAATGCCCGTTTTGCGGCGTCATCCGTTTGAACATTCCAGCCGATGCCCAACCCGCAACGCCGATCCACTGCGCCGAGTGCGGCGAATATCTCGGCACGTGGGATGAGCTTCAAACCGATTTCGAGCAGCAAGGCGGCACGGACGGCGTTTTCCGGCTGGACAAAGGGCGCATCCAAAAGCTCAATTCCAGTCGGTGAGAAGGCCGCCGCCGGCGGCTCGGATGCCGGCTGATCGACTGATCGCGCGCAGAACATCGGGCCCGAGCAATGGGGGCATGAGAGCATCCGCCAAGTCCTTGACGGTTCAAACTCGTAAACCCATATCGAAGCCGGGCGCAGACCGCCGCGGTCCCCGCCCCCATCAAACTCAAATTGTTCGTTCGACTTGGAGGATCTTATGAACGACCGGATGTTCGACAGCCCTGTTTTCGTCAAGAGCGGAAACAGCCTCGTCCAGGAGATCGCGTGCCTCGAAGACGCCCTGGAATTCCTCTACGAATGGCCCAAGAACCGGCGCGGGCCGATTTATGAAACGGCGCTGCGCGCCTGCCAGCGGGCCTTCGACAGCGGTTTTCCGCTGACGGCGGCCAGAGAGGCATTTTGCGGTTTCGCCAAATCCGCCAGAATCCATGAAGACGTGAGCACCACCCTGCCCTGGATGGTCGGCAAAGGCCGCAAGGGCGGCGGGCTGACCGCCTAGCATCGTCGCGGATCGAGGACGTTGCCATGTTCGCCAAACCGTTCGAAAAACCAATCCGCGTCTGGGTAGGACTGGGGTTTCCGCGTCAGTTGAACACCGTCGTGGACGCCTATCAATTCGTCATCGACTGGTGCGGTAACAGCCCGGAGCAGAAGGCGGCTATCCGCGCCTGCAGGGCTGCGCTCGCCGGGGATGTCGATGCGGAAACAGCGAGGGGCGTTTTCGTCGCCTTTGCGCGCAAGAAGGACATCCTCATCGAGGATGGCGCCATTCCCCCCATGCTTGAAAAAGCTCACCCAAAACATGCCTGATGTAATGAGGCGGCGGCCAGCGCCGCCTCATTCGCCCTCAGCCGCGATCGCCGGCAGCGAAGCGCGACCTTCACGTTGCCCCTCGATAGGAACCAGATCGGGGCTGCCGCGTCATAAAGGCAGGTCCTTGTCGCGGTTCGGGAGTGACGTCGATGGTCAGGTTCCTTGTTGTCTTAGCGGTGGCGCTCGGCATCGCGTGCGGCGTCACGCAGGCAGCGAGGCTGGAACCCGACGCCGTCAATCAAGCGCAATTCAGCGAAGGCGAACAAAAAGGCGTCAGCCCCATGCTGCTCAAGGCGCAGGTGCTTCTGGATCGCGCCCGCTTCTCCCCCGGCCTGGTCGACGGCCGCGCGTCGCAAAACTTCACCAAGGCGGTCGCGGCCTTCCAGGCAGCGAACGGATTGCGCTCCGACGGCAACCTCACGCGGGAGACGTGGGACAAGCTCGCGGCAACCTTCGCCGGCCCGGTGATGACGACCTATGAGACCACCGCGAAGGATGTGCGCGGCCCCTTCACAAAGCGCATCCCCGCCCGCATGGAGAGCATGGCGCATCTCAAGCGCCTCGGTTATCGCAACGCGCGGGAGAAGCTGGCGGAACGGTTTCATGTCAGCGAAGAATTGCTGAGGATGCTCAATCCCAAAGCCGGATTCAGCAAGGCCGGCACGAGCCTGGTCGTGCCCGATGTCGGCCGCGGCGATGCGCCTTCACAGATTGCCAGCGTCGAGGTCGACAAGGCATCGCGCCAGGTGCGCGCCCTCGATACATCGGGCAAGGCGATTGCCGTCTATCCGGCCTCGATCGGCAGCGAGGAGAAACCGGCGCCGAGCGGCGCGGCCGAGGTCAAGCGCGTGGTGCACAATCCGACCTATCACTACAATCCGAAATTCGCCTTCAAGGGCGTGAAGACCAAGCATCCCTTCACCATCGCCAAGGGGCCCAACAATCCGGTCGGATCGGTGTGGATCGACCTCTCGATCGAGAGCTACGGCATTCACGGCACGCCAGACCCGGGAAAGATCGGCACCACCTACTCGCATGGCTGCATCCGGATGACCAACTGGGACGCCGAAGACCTCGCCGCGATGGTCAAGCCGGGAACGAAGGTCGACTTCAAGGACGAGACGGCGCAGGATGGGCAGGCGCAGTGACTACGGCCCGCAGGCCGCTGCATAAATCCAGCTTATCATGACCCCTAATTTTTGAAGACGTTACAGGGCCAATCACCGCCTGTAGCTTTCGATCGCGGTTGTTCTCAGCTCGGTCCAGAATCGGTGGTTTGATGCAGACACATGCGCGGGTGGTGATCGTTGGCGGCGGGTGCGTTGGCGCGGGAATTCTCTATGGGCTGGCCAAGCGCGGCTGGACCGACGTGGCGCTGCTGGAGCGCACGCAGCTGACCGCCGGATCGACCTGGCACGCGGCGGGGCTGATCCCGTCCTATGCCCGCAACATCAATGTCGGGCGCATGATCAACAAGACCATCGAGATCTATGAGGGGCTGGAGGCCGAGACCGGGCAGCCAGTGGGCTGGCACAAATGCGGGCAGCTGCGGATCGCCAATTCGCGCGACCGGCTCGACGAGTTCAAGAGCTATATGAGCGTCGCCGAGGTGCAAGGCATGCGGACGCATCTGCTGACCCCGGATGAGGCGCGAAAGCTCTGGCCGCTGCTCGACAACAAGGAGATGCTGGGCGCGCTCTACCATCCCGATGACGGCCATATCGCGCCGGCCGATGTCACGCACGCCATGGCCAAGGGCGCGCGCGATCTTGGGGCAAAAGTCTATCTCAACACCGAGGTCACCGGCTTCAGCCGGACGCCTGGCGGCGAGTGGCTGGTCCGGACCAATCAGGGCGACATCACCTGCGAGCATGTGATTTGCGCCACCGGCAATTACGCGCGCCAGACCGGCGCGTTGCTCGGCCTCGACATCCCGGCGATCCCGATCCTGCACCAGTACTGGATCACCGAGGCGGTGCCGGAAGTGGTGGAGCGCAAGCGCGCGGGCCGGCCCGAAATGCCGATCCTGCGCGACGAGGGTTTCGAAGGCTATCTGCGCGAGGAAGGCGACGGGCTGATGTTCGGGCCTTACGAGCGCACCGAACACCTCAAGCTGTTCGCCGAGGATGGCGTGCCCGCCTGGTTCGGCGCCGACCTGCTGGACGAGGATTTCGAGGCGGTGTCGTGGAACTGGGATAAGGCCTTGCGGCTGGTGCCGGCGCTAGGGCGCGTCGGCATCAAGGCCAATGTGCGCGGGCCCTTCCAGATGACGGCCGACGAGTTGCCCTTGATGGGACCAGCCTGGGGCCTGCCCAATGTCTGGCTCGCCGAGGGCGTGCCGGGCGGCATCCTGTGGGGCGGTACGATCGGCTACTATCTGTCGGAGCGGATCGTCGAGGGCGGCAACAGCCTCGACACGTCTGATCTCGACCCGCGCCGCTTCGGCGACTACGCCAATAAGGAATGGACTCGCGCGAAGGTGCGCGAGGCCTGGGGCACGCATGCCGAGCAGAAATATCCCGGACAGGACATGCCTGCAGCACGGCCGCAGAAGACCGCGCCCTCCTATGACAGGCTGACCGAGCTGGGCGCCGTCTGGGGCGTGCTCAATGGTTGGGAGATGCCCAACTGGTTCGCGCGCGACGGGATCGAGGCCAAGGACCAGTATAGCTGGCGCTGGACGCCCAAGGGCAACCTCGTCGGCGAAGAGGTGCTGGCGGTGCGCAACGCCGTAGGCCTGGTCGAGATGACGCCGATGACCAAGTTCGAGGTGTCGGGACCAGGCGCGGCGCATTGGCTGGACCGGATCATCGCCAACCGCTTGCCCTCAGTCGGCAAGGTGACGCTGGCGCACCATCTGACGGCCAATGGCGGCGTGCAGGCGGAGTACATGGTGGCGCGTCTCGGCGAGGATCAGTTCTACCTGATCTCGACGCCGCGCGCCGAGCGCTGGAATTTCGACGATCTGTCGAGGCTGCTGCCCGCCGACGGCAGCGTAAGCCTGAAGAACGTGACGAACGACCGTGGCTGTTTCACGGTCGTTGGCCCCAAGGCTCGCGAGGTGCTGCAGCCCCTCACCGGGATCGACCTTTCCAACGAACGCTTCCCCTGGTTCGGCGTGAAGACCGGCAGCGTGGCCCTGGCCAGCGACGTGCGGCTGCTGCGCGTCAACTATGAAGGCGAGCTTGGCTGGGAGCTGTATCACCCCCTGCCCTACCAGCGGCAGTTGCTCGACGCGATCCTGAGAGAGGGCGAGAAGCACGGCATGCGGCTGGTCGGGCTGCACGCGCTGGAGTCGCTCAGGCTCGAGAAATCCTATCGCGCCATGTATCGCGACATGAACCCCGAGCTCAACGCGCTGGAAAGCGGGCTGGAACGCTTCATCCGCCTGGACAAGGGCGACTTCGTCGGGCGCGACGCGGTGCAGAAATACAAGGAGCGTAACGACCAGCGCCGCTCGGTAACGCTCAAGATCGATACGGACGGCGCCAGCACCCTGGCCAATGAAGGGCTCTACAGCGACGGCAAGCTGGTCGGGCGCATCACGTCGGGCGGCTATGGCTACGCGCTCGGGCATGACGTGGCGCTGGCGCTGCTGCCCGAGCGTTTTGCCAAGCCCGGCACGAAGCTCGATGTCGCGATCCTTGGTGACTGGAAGGTCGCCGAGGTGATTCCGGATTCGCCTTACGATCCGACCTCGGCAAGGGCGCGGATGTAACAGGCGGGGCCGGCAAAGGCCCTATCGCCGACGTGTCCTTCGGAGGGAAGCCCGTATGCGCATCGAGCGGATCAACGTCTATTCGGCCCAATTGCCGGTCAAGAACGGCGTCTACCGCATGGCCATCGCCGATGTGGAGGCGCTGGACTCAACTCTGGTCGAGATCGTCACCGATGACGGGCTCACAGGCTGGGGCGAGACCTGCCCGATCGGCCCGGTCTACCAGCCGCATCACGCGCTGGGCGCGCGCGCCGCGATCGCCGAAATCGCACCCGGCCTGATCGGTTCGGAGATCGCCTCGATCAGGCTGCTTGCGAAGCGGATGGACGAGCGGCTCAACGGGCACGGCTATGCCAAGGCCGCCTTCGACATGGCTTTTCTCGACCTGCTCGGGCAAAAGCTCGGCGTGCCGGTCTCGACGCTGTTGGGCGGCGCTCTCACCGACCGCGTGCCGGCCTATTATTCGCTGATCGTCGGGGCGCCGGAGGAGACGGCGCGGATAGCCGCCGACAAGGTGAAGGAGGGCTATCCGCGCCTGCAAGTGAAGATCGGCGGGCGCGATTTGGAAGAGGACGTGGCCGTTGTCCGCCAGGTCTGGGAAGCGGTCGGCTACAAGGCCCGGCTGGCGGTCGACGGCAACCGTGGCCTGACGGTGGCCGCGGCGATCCATCTCGACCGGCTCTGCCAGGCGATCCCCTTCGTCTTCGAGCAGCCTTGCAACACGATGGATGAGATCGCGACGCTGAAAGGCCGCGTCACGCATCCGGTCTATCTCGACGAGAGCACCGAGGACCAGAACGCGGTGCTGCGGGCAATCTCGCTCGGCATCGCGGACGGCTTCGGCTTCAAGGTCACGCGCCTCGGTGGGCCGACCAAAATGGCGACTGTGCGCGACCTCTGTGCCATCCGCTCGCTGCCGCACAGTTGCGACGACGCCTGGGGCGGCGACATCATCGCGGCCGCCTGCGTGCATCTGGCCGCCACCGTCGAGCCCCGCCGCATGGAAGGCGCCTGGATCGCCCAGGAATACATCAAGGGCCATTTCGACCAGAAGCACCCGGTCGTCATCAAGCAAGGCCATATCGCCGTGCCGCAACGGCCGGGGCTGGGCGTGAAACCCGAGCCCGGCATGTTCGGCAAGCCGGTGGCGATTTACGGGCCGTAGGCCGGTCGATCACTTCGTGGGCGACACGGATCGTTCCGCCCTGTCCCGCGTTCTTGTGACACGCAAGGAGGAACGGCGATGGACGACGATCGGACCGAGAAGATCAGACAGCGCGCCTATGAGATCTTTCAGCGCGAGGGCGGCATCCTCGGCAATCACGAACGGCACTGGCAACAGGCCGAGATGGAGATCGACCGCGAGGCCGCCCTGCCGCTGACGGCGGGCGACGCCCTGCCCGAAACACGCGAGATCGACAGCGCGGATGTGCTGACGGTCGAGGCGCTTGCCATGCGCACCGGCATTTCCGGCGACGAGGCGCAGGAGCTGCTCGACCGACTGGGCAACGATCGCGCCGCGATCGAGGAGGCGGCGCGGAGTCTCAAGGCGAAGCGGGGCAGTTGACGAGCCGGCGACCAACCTATCCGCGGTGAGAACCACGGGCATGCCCAGGACACACCCCCGGCGCCCGCGCCCGGCTCGCGATCTCAGGCGCGCTGGTCGCGCTCGTCCTCATCCTCGTGATGGGATGGGCAGCGCTTCGCTGAGCAGCGCTCGCTTTTCGCTCCATCGGCGGAACGCTCGGCCGCATCGACGGTTCCTCCTGTACACCACAGGAGATGCATCATGGACCATACCAGCCACGTGAGACTGACCAATGCCGAGCTCACGCCGGACATCCTCGAAGGCGCGACCATCTACGGCCCCGATGACGAGAAGATCGGCTCGGTCGACCACCTGCACGGCAGCCAGGTCGTGATCGATGTCGGCGGCTTTCTCGGCATCGGCGCCAAGCCGGTGGCCGTCACAGCCAGCCAGCTCGATTTCATGCGCGACGAGGACGGCGACGTCCATGCCGTCACCAGCTGGACGAAGGAGCAGTTGAAGGCGATGCCGGAGCATCGCGACTGAAGCCCGAAGCCGTTGTGAAGGAATGAGAAGAACCCGACCCGGCAACTGCCGGGTCTTTTTTTGGAGGAGGCGCGGTCGAGCAGCTGGCGCTCGGCGGCTCCATCTGGCGGCCGTGCTCAACGAGACGCTGGCGGTGACAAGTAGCGGCGCGCGGAGATCAGGCTGCTGGCAAACACACCGATGCGCCGCTTTGGACGAAGATGCGGCAGCGAACCCGGGCCCTTCAGCCACTATCGCCCTTCTCGGTCAGGGCACGAACTTCCGTCGGCGTCATGCCGTAGCGCAGCCGGAACTGCCGATAGAAGGTGGATGGCTCATTGAACCCGACCTCAAAGGCAATGTCGGCGATGCGCCGCAGCAACTGTCGGCGGTCGGTGAGGCAGCTATGGACATAGGCGAGCCGCTCTCCGTTGACATAGTCGGAAAAGCTTGTGCCCTCCCCAGCAAAGAGCTGGCGGACATAGCGCTCGCTGATACCGAACTTGCGCGATATCTGCCCAGCGTTGAGCCCGGGATCGGTGAGATTGCGGGCGATGTGCTGCTTGATGGCCGCAAGCCTCGCCGCGCGGACACCGGGAGGATGCGTATGGGCCTCCATACCACCGAAGGAAACGGCAAGAAGATCGGTGATATGGCGGGAAGCAAGAGGCGCGAGCGCGTCGGGCTCCTCCATATGCAGGAGCGACCAGAGGTAATCAAACAGCAGCCGGTGGGCCGGGAGCGTGCGGCCGAGACTGTCGGGACGCACATCATCGAGGTTCTTCACCAGCGGGGCCAGCAGCGAGCGCTTGAACTGAAGCGCCATGGTCCATTGCGAATCCTCGCTGACGACCGAGTAGCGGCGGTCCATCGGGAAGATGGCGGCGGTGCCGGGATCGGTGCTGAAATCGCCACGCCCAGGCATGGTGAAGCGGTAGCCGCCCTTGTTCCAGGACAGGAGGATATCGTCGTTGCCGTCGGCCATCAGCGCGCTGTTGCGCTCCCAGACCATGGGAGAGACAGTGCCCTTGGTGAGATTCATCCCGGGCAGGATCAGGGTGCGGGCAGAGAATTTGAGAGGCGTGTCGGCACGCGGCGTGATGTCCAACCGCATCTGGATGCGACCGTAGAAATCGCGAATGAACTCGTCCCGTTGATCCTCGGGAATGTCGTCCGCCGAGAATGTAGCCACCCGATCAGCGCTCGCCATCGTGCTCCCTGTCGAAGACTGCCTGGATTTGGACGGCGCCTGCCCGCAATTGGCCTTTGCCTGTCCGTTGGCGCTTGAGAAACACCATTTCCGCCCTGGTTTGAGCCCGATCAAGAATGGCCTCTCAGCTTTCGGAAAGTGAGTTAAGTGTGACAAATTTGCAAGACAGAAATTCCGGAACAACAACTGTTCCGTTATTGCAATTTTGACTTCCGTATTCGCCACACGCACCCGGATTTTCTCTGCTAGCGGTGCGTTGAAGGGGTGGCACTCGATTTTCATGTCTGCAATGAGCGGACATGTCTTCGCAAATTGGCTGACGGCCCCGGAAGCCCGCTCATGCATGGGCGGGAAGAAATGTGGACGCAATTTCGAAACTGGCAATTCAACGAGGAACGTATCCGATGAAGATCATACCCACGTCCATGGCTGCCATGGCGATCGTCCTTGCCGCCGGCAGCGCTTTCGCTGCCGATGCGCTCGCCCCGGAAGCGGCCCCGATGCCGCCGACGGAGGAGAGCTTCAGCTGGACGGGGCCCTATCTCGGCGGGTTCGGTTCGTTTGCGGTTGGCGACATGAAGCTCAATTCGCGGCAGATCTTTGCCGACGGAAACCCGCCGCCGATCAACGGCGCGTTCGAGATTTCCGCAAGCGGCTTCCTCGGCGGCATCCAGGCAGGCTATGACTGGCAGTTCGCCGACCGCTGGGTGATCGGTGCGGTGGCGGATATTGCCGCGTCCAGCTACGGCGCTTCGGTCACGGCCTCGGTGGACGGCACCGAGATCTTCAATGGCGACGTGGATCTCAAATATCTCGGCACCGTTCGCGCGCGGCTGGGCCACGCTTGGGACCGCACGTTGATCTACGGCCATGGCGGCCTTGCCTTTGGCAAGACCGAGCAGACACTGACGGTCGGCGGGACGACCGTCTTCAACGAGGAGCAGACACGCACCGGCTGGACGATCGGCGCAGGCCTCGAGCACGCCATCACCGATCGCATCTCCTTCGGCACCGAGTATGCCTATGTCGACCTTGGCTCGAAGCAGATACTCGACAATGGCGAGGGGTTGACAGTCAAGGACGACGTGGCTTTCCACACGCTGAAGGCCTTCGTGAATTACCGTTTCTGAGCGCCTCGCGATAGTTCAGATACGCTACCCGCAGTTAAGCCTTGTTTGATGCATGTCGCTCAGCCGAAACCACGGCGCATTTGAGCGACATGCATTGGCACAATTCGCCAGAAGATGTGCGGCGGCTTCCGTCCGGAGCCGCCTGAAAGCGGATATCCGCGACAGGTTCGGCGATTTCGTCGCGCGTCAAACCGATCCGAGGATCAGCGGCCCATGGCTGCAAGCAGGCAGATAGAGAGCCCCACATTGAGCGTCGCCGCGAGCGCCAGCGTCATCAGGACCAGATTGCCGCCGCCCATGCCCAGAAG
>NZ_RZRX01000117.1:0-18865 GCF_003997405.1 Mesorhizobium sp. M2A.F.Ca.ET.042.01.1.1 | reverse complement strand
AGGCCGAGAGGGAGGGGGGAAGCGCCCTACGAAGACCCCCTCTCCGTCCGCTTCGCGGACACCTCTCCCCCGCCTCGGCGGGGGCGAGGAACGGCGCTGCGCCCTACTTCGCGTCGTGGAAGATAATTCCAACCGTATGTCGCCGCCCCGACCGCAGGCGGCTGACGCCATGGCGCAAATTCACTCGATAGTACCCCTTGGTGCCTTGCACCGGCCGGTTGCGCACGGCGAAGATCACCGCATCGCCTTTTCTCAGCGGCACCACCTCGGCGCGGCTTTGCATGCGCGGGCGCTGCTCGGTGAGCACGAATTCGCCGCCGGTGAAATCCTCGCCGGGCTCGGACAACAGGATCGCCACATGCAGCGGAAAGGCGAGCGCGCCGTAGAGGTCCTGGTGCAGACAGTTGAAGTCGCCGGGGCCGTATTGCAGGAGAAGCGGCGTCGGTCTGGTCTGGCAGCGGATAGTTGAAGTAGCGGTATTCGCCTTTGCCGAAACCATGGCGGGCCATCACCACATGGCTGCGGAAATGCTCCTCATGCGGGTAGAGGCCGGCGATATCGGCGCATTCTTCCACTGAGAGAAGGCCGGGAATGACGGCACAGCCATGGGCGTTGAGGTCTGACACCAAGGTTCGCCAGTCCTGCGCGGCGACGCGGGATTCGGCGGAGCGGCCGACGCGCTTGGTGTTCAGGGAGTGGACGGTCATGGGTTGGCTCCTTGCTTGCCACCAAGGTGGGGCGAAGCCAATGTAAGGGCCACCCGATTCCTGCGGAGGTAGCGCGGCCTCCCCTTCTCCCCTTGTGGGAGAAGGTGGCCTCGCGAAGCGAGGTCGGATGAGGGGTGCTGGAAGGAACGAGGCGGCGGTTTCGCGCTTATCACCAAGCTGGAACACCCCTCATCTGTCTCGGCGCTAACGCGCCGATCCACCTTCTCCCACAAGGGGGGAAGGAAGGCCGCGCTTCACCGCCGCCGATACCCCTCCAGCTCCGGGTCGAGATCGACCTTCACCGCATTGGTGAACACGCAGGTCGCCACCATGATGCCGGCGAAGGCGGTGAGGTTGACCAGCAGCGTTTCGTCGTAGCGGGCCCTGAGCGCCGCCCAGGTCTCGTCCGGAACGGTATTGTCGTCGGCTGCAACCGCTTTGCCAAAGGACATCAGCAGCGCCTCGTCCGCGGTGGGATCGATCGCTTCGGGATCGAGGCCGCTGTCGATCAGCGCGCGGCGGAAGAAGGTGACCGGGACCTCGGCGCGCATCGTCTCGGCAATCGCTTTCGAGAACAGCCAGATCGCTCGATCGTCGAGTGCGGGCTTGAGAAGGTCGCGCAGCGTGAACCACTCGGCGTAGATGCGGTGGGCGGCCGGCGAATGCAGAAGGATGCGCTTCATGTTGGTCATGCGGCCGCGCAGCTTGAACTCGCGGTCGTGCTCGGCGCGGATGTCGTCGGAGGCGGTGGCGTAGTCGATCGCGGAGAGATGCGCCATCGGCCTCATCCGAGCGTCGCGTGAAGCACCGGCGCGCCGCGCAGCGTGTTGGAGACGGTGCAGATGTCTTCCGCATCCGCCAGGATGCGCTCTTTGGTGGCCGGGTCGAGGTCGCCGGTGATCTCCAATCTGACGGTGAACGTCTCTACGCGCGACGGCTCGTCCTTCGCCTTCTCGCCGGTCACGTCCGCCCTCACCTCGCCGAGCCTGTCGGCGACGCCGAGGCGGGTCGCCGCGATGCGGGCGCTGACCACCATGCAGGCGGCCAAAGAGGCATAGAGCAGGTCAAGCGGGCTGAAGCCGGGCGCGCTGACCTGCGTGACGACACCGACCGCGCCGCCGGTCGGCGTCGTGATTGCCGGCAGACCGCCCGGCGGCAGGACGGCGAGCGCGCCGACGTTGCGGGTTCTGACCTTCAGTTCTGCCATCGAATGACCTCCAATTTCGAGGCCATTGATAGCGGACGGAAATTCAAAAGGGCAATCGCCCAGGTGCGGCGCTGCCCCTCATTGTCCTGCCGGACATTTCTCCCCGTATAGTGACGGGGAGAAAGGGCTTGTCGCGAGCGTCGCGTCCTCGCCTTCTCCCCGTTCACGGGGAGAAGGTGCCCGAAGGGCGGATGAGGGGCGGCGCCGGCGCCTGAAAGGCAGCGTGGGCGCCCTACGAAGGCCCCTCTCCGTCCGCTTCGCGGCTCCCCGCCTTTGGCGGGGCGAGGAAAACGCTACTTCGTCAGATCCAGCGCCGCCGTCAGATCGCCCATCGGCGGCTGGTCGTGGTTGCGCAGCGCCTTGTCGCGGGCGACGATGCCTTGCAGCACCGGCAGGTCGTAGCGGTTGGTGATGAAGCGCAGGATCGAGGTGGTGTCGTACTGCGTGTGGTCGACCATGCCCATCTTCGCATAGGGCGAGATGATGAAGGCCGGGACGCGGTTGCCGGGGCCCCAGCGGTCGGCCTTGGGCGGCGCGACGTGATCCCAGAAGCCGCCATTCTCATCATAGGTGACGACCACCAGCATATGCGCCCATTGCGGGCTCTTCTCCAGATGCGAAACGATGTCGGCCAGATGCTGGTCGCCCGAGGTCACGTCGGCATAGCCGGCATGTTCGTTGAGGTTGCCCTGCGGCTTGTAGAAGGAGACCTGCGGCAGCTTCCCGTCGTCGATCGCCTTGATGAACTCTTCGCCGCCGAGGCCGCCGTCCTTGATGTGCTCGGCGCGCGCGGCGGTGCCCGGCGCATAGGCCGCGAAATAGTTGAAGGGCTGGTGGTGGAACTGGAAGTTGGGCACGGGCGTCGCGTTCTTGCCGTCGAGCGCCGCCTGCCATGCGCCAGAGTACCAGGCCCAGGAAATGCCCTTCAGCGACAGGAGATCGCCGATGGTGATCTCATGCTGCGGCGGCAGCGTAGTGGGCGCAGCCGGGTCGGCGAGCGCCTTGTCGCCGCCCTCGGCCGGCTTGTTGGCGCTCGGCTGGTAAGGCGGCTGCATGGTGTTGACGGCATAAAAGTCCGGGGTGATGGCGCCGTCATTGGCGAATTTCGGCACACCGCCAAGCGCCGAGGCCGGCGAATTGTCGGCCGGCTTCAGCGTCACGCCATCCGGCTCGACGATGGCGATCTGGCCCTTCACCGGGCTGGTATCGGCATTCGGGTAGTAGGGCGCGCAGGCACAGGCGAGCATGAAGTGGTTGAGGAAGGAGCCGCCGAAGGCGCCCTGGAAGAAGTTATCCGCCAGAACGTACTTCTTGGCGATCGCCCACATCGGCAGATTGGAGCCATCGTAATGGCCCATCACCAGCGAGCCGGAATCGGCCCAGGCGACGAACTTGTCGTTCCGGCCGCCGTCGATCTGCATCTGCTCCTGGTAGAAGCGGTGCCAGAGATCATGCGTGACGACGTTGGTGCCCTCGTTGAAGCCCTTGGGATCGTCGATGGCGAATGTCGCGTTGGCGAGATGCGCGCTCTGTGCCTCCGTCCCCGCCGGCGTGACGCCCTTGCCGGTCAGCCCGCCCCAGGCCGGCGGCAATTCGGAAAGCGGCGTGCCGTCACGGTCGAGCTGGCGCGCCTGGCCGGGCGACACATTCGCCAGGCCGTTGGCACCGGGGAAGCCGCCATAGAGGTTATCGAAGCTGCGGTTCTCGGCGTAGATGACCACGACGGTGTCGATCTTGTCGTAGCCGGGAGGAGCCGCTTGGGCAGCAGCGGAGAGCGATGCCAGCGCCGTGGTGGCGAGGCAAAAGGTGAGAAGAGACCGGGTCATGGAAGGATGCCTCGTTGCTGGGGAATGGCTGGAGGACGGCAATGCAGGAACGCAGCTGCCCAGCTACTTCGACGGCTTGTCACCTTTGTGACAGTTCCGCCCCCGTCAAACACGGTTTCGTGAGCGGCAAAACCGGTCATCAATCCGTTGCACTCGATCCTTACGTCGCGAGGGAAACTTGGCGAAAGAAATCAAGGATGTCGCCGAAGACGATGGGATTGAGGAATCACGCAATCGCCCTTGTGGCGGCTTCGATCGTCGGCTTCACCGCGCCTGCCAACGCCGCGGAGCCGTCGGGAGTCCATCCCGGCCCGATGTCGCGCCGGGAAGCTTATGCCCGCGCCGACGCGCTGACGGCGCTCGGACGGCAGATGTTCTTCGACCCTTCGCTGTCTGCTTCCGGCAAGCAGGGCTGCTCGTCCTGCCACGATCCCAACCACGCTTTCGGACCGGCCTCGGCCTCGCCGGTCGAGATGGGCGGAGCCAGGCTCGACCAGCCCGGCGTTCGCGCCGTGCCGTCGCTGCGCTATTTGCAGGCGGCGCCAGCCTTCACGGAGCATTTCTATGACTCCGAGGATGAAGGCGACGAGAGCGTCGACAACGGCCCGACCGGCGGCCTGACCTGGGATGGCCGCGCCGACCACGGCAGGGACCAGGCGAGAATCCCGCTGCTGTCGCCCTTCGAGATGGGCAATAAGGACGAGGCTGAGGTCGCCGCCAGCCTGCGCAAGGCGCCCTATGCCGACGCCTTCCAGGCCGCCTTCGGCGCCGATGTCTTCGACCATCCGCAGGACGCTTTTGATGCCGCGGTGGAAGCGCTCGGCACCTTCGGGCAGAGCAGCGCCGACTTCTATCCCTATTCCAGCCGCTACGACGCCTTCCTCGCCGGCAAGGCGCAGCTCTCGGCGCAGGAGTTGCGCGGACGCATGCTGTTCGAGGACGAGACGAAGGGCAATTGCGCGAGCTGCCATTTGAGCGAGCCCGCCAATGACGGCGAGCCGCCGCAGTTCACCGATTATGGCCTGATCGCGATTGCCGTGCCGCGCAATCCGGCGATCCCCGCCAATGCCGATCCTGATTATTTCGACCTCGGCCTGTGCGGCCCGCTGCGCACCGACTTCAAGGGCCGTGCCGAATATTGCGGCCTGTTCAAGACGCCGACGCTGCGCAACGTGGCCTTGCGCAAAAGCTTCTTCCACAATGGCTATTTCCACACGCTGCGCGACGCGGTCGCCTTCTACGCCAGCCGCGACAGCGATCCCGGCCGCTGGTACCCAAGAAATGCCGACGGCACGGTCAAAAAATTGGACGATCTGCCAAGAGCTTATTGGCCGAACCTCAACACCGACCCCCCGTTCAACGGCAGAAAGCCCGGCGACAAGCCGGCGCTGACCGACACCGAGATCGACGACATCGTCGCCTTCCTCGGCACGCTGACCGACGCCGACCAGGCGGGGCACTGAGGCTGAGGAGCCAGTTGGGAAGGGCGCTCTGCGAGATTGATTCAAGGCGGCGCGGCCTTGCCTCTCATTGCGCCGGCGCGTAGCGGCTCACCACCATGCCGCAGGCATAGGACTTCGAGCCGAGGAGCGTCAGCCTGCCGAACCCGGCTTTGTCGAAGATGCGGCGGCCTTTCCCCAGCACCGCCGGATTGATGAAGAGCTGGAACTCGTCGACCAGGCCGGCGGCGATCAGCGCCGAGGCGAAGCCGGCGCCGCCGAACACGGCGATGTCGCCGCCCTCGCCCTGCTTCAGCGCATCCACCTCGCGCGGCAGGTCGCCGCTTACGACCCGCGTGCGCTCCCAGCGCGACGCTGCAAGCTTGTCGCTCGCGACGACCTTCTCGGCCTCGATGATGCGCTGCGCGAAAGCATAGAAGCGATCCTTCGGATATTTCTTGGCCGCATTGCCCCAATGGGTAAGGTAGCCCTCTTCCGCCATCTTGCGGCTCAACAGGATGATACCGACAGTCGTGAAACAGGCATTGAAATCCTGCTTCAATTCCTCGTCCCAGTCGCTGTCGTCGCCCCATTCCCAAAGCTGCCAGCGACGGTCCTCATCGGAACCGACAAAGCCGTCCACCGACATTTGCATCTGAAGGATCAGCTTCCTCATCTTCTTTCTCCTCACCAATGATTTACTTTTGGAACCGTTTGACGCAAAGCGGCAATGGTGTCAATAGTAGAGTGATTTACAAATGGAAGCATGTTGATGGCGACCAAGGGACGGTCCGGCTGCCCGATCAGCCTCTCGCTCGAATTGCTCGGCGACCGCTGGACGCTGCTCATCATCCGCGACCTGGCTTTCGCCGGGAAACGGCATTTTCGCGAATTCCTGCAGTCAGACGAAGGCATCTCGTCGCGCACGCTGGCCGAGCGGCTGCAGACGCTGCAGGACGAAGGCATCCTCACCCGCAGCGACGACCCCAGCCATGGCCTGAAGGCGATCTACCGGCTGACTGAGGCCGGCATCGACCTGTTGCCGGTGCTGGCGACACTAGGCGGCTGGGGCAGCAAACACCGCAAGGCCGACGACAAGCTTGCCCAAATCGCCAATGACCTCGCGGCCGGCGGCGAGCCGGCGCTCGAGCGGATGAAGGAGAAGCTCAGGGCGCAACATCTGGGGTAGCGCAGGCGGAACACCGCGCTCCGCCTGCGACCTGTGTCCAGACGCTTGGGTCAGCGGGCGGCCTTGCGTGGCCAATGCGTCGAGGCAAATGCAACACCGCATGCCGTCCGCCGATTTGTCCCGCATTTTCCCAGTTGGCTGTGAGTGTCGAGGATCTCAGCTATCCAGTCCGCTCTGCGGCGGCCCGGCAGGCTCCCCCGCCGGTGGCTCCCCGGGAAGCCCCAATCGCAGCCGCTCCTCCTCGGCGAAGCTCTCGGCCTGTTCGTGAATGTCGAACACTTGCTGCGTCAGCCTGCCACCGTCGACGACGCGCACGATCCATTGGCCATTGACGGCTTTTACACGGACACTGTCTGGCTCGCTTGTTATCATACGGCTTCTGCTCTTCCGCCCAAGTATCTGGTGCCTAGACCCAATACGATCTAGAGCGCCTTAAGTTGCCGAAAGCGGAGCTGATCGACATTTAGTGCGAAGGCACTCGCCGATACTCAATAGATTTTTGAAATCTGAGGACAAAAACGATTGTGGCGCCCACGTCGCCTCATCCGGAGCAAAGACTAGAAAACTCGCGGAATGGTGGGGAGCGATGGGCGGCCCGGCTGCCTTGGGGGGTGATACTGGGTTCGGCGGCCGGGCCTGACCGGAGTTTGCGAGGCCGCCGGCTACAGGAAAGGATGCGCTCGCGCCCATGCGAGGGCAAGAACGACCTAGGCCCTAGGACCAAAGCTGCAAGCGCAGGGGCCGAGACGGACCAATCACAATCAGACTGGAAACCAACTGAAGCCGGCCGCGCGTCAAAAGCCGAAATAATGCCGGCCGACGAGATAGCCGAGTGCCGCGACCACCAGCGGAAACAGCGCCGGCGCCGCCCTGCCGAAGAGCGAGGCGCTTATCTCCTTGGCTGGAGCGCTGGGTTTGGCATTGCCGAGGTTTTTGGTCATGGGCTTAGTACCGGTTGGGCTAGTTGCCGGCGGAGCCATAAATTAGAAGTCGCTTATTAAGTTTCCAGCAAGCCCAACGCTACAATTCGCGGCAATTTATTCCGATTGCTGGGTGCGCTCGGCAAGTGCGAAAGCCTGGAGGTTGCGCGATTTGCCGGGGTCCTGGTCGGAATTGGCGATGATGGCGTGGAAGGCGGCGCGGGCGATGTCCTTCTTCCTGGCGCCGGGATGCTCCTTGCGCACCGCCTTGACCAGATCCTTCGGCGTCATGCCGGGGGCGACGAGACGCATCAGCGTGTCGCCTATGGCCTGCAATTCGCATCCATAACGATGACCCTGTTTTGACGACATAAGCCTAGCATATAGGGGAGCGAGCGCGTCACTTTTGTGATACGCGCCGGTCAAAACCGGAGCTGGTCGGCTGTCTCCACGACCCACGCCGAAAATATAGGGAGCCGAAATGGCCAAGGCGAACTGACGGGCGGCAATGCTTGGTGACCTTGCCGCCTTCGGCGGACTTTTCCTGACCGCCTTCGCCGCCGCGACCATCCTGCCGCTGCAATCGGAAGCACTTCTGGTCGGCTTTCTCCTGGCCGGGACCCATTCGCCGGCCGCTCTGGTTCTGGCCGCGACGATCGGGAACGTGCTTGGTTCGGTGGTCAACTGGCTGCTGGGCCGCGGCATTGATCGCTTCCGCGACCGCAAATGGTTTCCGATAAAGCCTGCCGCGCTCGACCGCGCGGCGGCGCGCTATCACCGTTACGGACGATGGAGCCTGCTGCTGAGCTGGGCTCCGTTTATCGGCGATCCGCTGACGGTGATGGCCGGCGTGCTGCGCGAGCCCCTATGGAGCTTTATCGCCATCGTCACCGTTGCCAGGGCCGGCCGGTACCTGGCTGTGGCGGCCGCAACCCTTGGCCTCTAGCCTAAAGATCCTCATGGCGCAGGCATCCAGCCGTGAATTCTCGCCATAGCAAAGCCGCACGGCCAAGGCGGCCGCGATATGTCTTTACGGGCCGGCCTTGGCAAATCGCCAAGGCCTTCCGTTGAACGGTTCGGAGGCTCTATCAAAGAGCGGGTCGCTCTATCCTTTACGCGGGCACAAGGACGGCGATGCGATGCACGCCGACTTCCTTGCTGGTATTCGTCGCCTCGTCGGTCTTGCCTTTGGAGCAGGTGTACATGTCACCGACCTTGAGCTTGAACTCCTTGTCCGCCTTCTTGATGGTGAATGCGCCGGAAGTAATGGTGCATACCATGTCATTATCCATCACACTTTGAGGAGCGTGCGCTCCGGGCTGAAACACCACGTCGACAATCGAGATGCTCTTGTAGGCGGGAATGTCGGAGTTGCCGGCGCCGACCTCGACCACTCTGACGCCCGGCGCAATCTCCTTGCCTTCGTTCGCACCGTACTTCTTGGTTTTCGCAAATGTTGCCGTTGCGAACAGGGGAGCAACCGTTGCGGCCGTCACGCCGAGCGCGATTGCAGACCTGCGATTCATCGTCTTCATCGCATCCTCCCTAAACCTGCCATGCACGGATGAAGCATGGCCTCAGTATATTAGCACAAACTGAATTGATTGTGCGGAAAAGCGCGTGTCGGTGACCGCGTTTACTGTTGCTTTTGCCGGAACTTCGAATGGCAGCTCGTGCAGTCCTGCAGGATGAGGTGCAGGAGATGTTCCGCCGGCATCCTGGCCGGATCGGCTTCAGCCGCGCCCGGGCGCTTGCCGAGCAGGCTGCCGCCATCCATCGGCGGACCGGTCATCCGCATGTCGGCGGTGATCCCCGGCGGCGCGTTCCCCGCCTTGATCGCGAGCGCGTCGGCGAGCCGGCCGATATGGCGGGCGCGCGCCTCGAAGTCCGGCCGGGCCTGGTCGATCTCCGGTTTGGCGGCCGATGGCGCGCCAAGCGTGCCTTGCGGGAATTCGCCGGTCAGGCCGCCGACTCGGGCGCGCAGCGTGTCCGCCGCCGCCTTGAAGGCCGCCGGCTCATAGGCGCGCTTGCCGTCGAACATTTCGGCGATCGCCCTGGCGGCGGCCGCCATCTCCTTCATCGAGGCCTGGCGAGCGGCCACGATGGTGTCGGCGGGCCCCGCGGCCAGCGGCGGAGCAAGGATCAACGGGCCGGCGAGCGCCAGCAAAACCACCCTCAGAATGACGCGAGACCTCATGCCTTAACGTCGACGATGCCCATCATGCCGAGCTGCTGATGCTCGAGGATGTGGCAGTGGTACATGCGCGCTCCCGGCCGCTCCTGGCGCGTGAGCCGCCGCACCGTCTCGCCGCTCGCGGCATTCATCGTCATGGCCTCGGTGAGGACGAGACGGCGGCTGACGGTGGGAACCCCAAGCGGCGCGATCGGCCGCAGGCTTCCGGGCAGCGGCGGCATCGCCTCGGCCGGCGTTTCGGAAACATCGACCGTCAGCATCTTTTTCTCCTGGATCGCGATTGGGAAGGACGCCGCCGGGACGATCCTATGCGAACGCTACTGGTTCCAGTAACTGGAAGGTCAAGAGGGATATCGCGGGCGGAAGCTGCCCCCATCGCGGTGACTTTTTTTGGGGGTGTTTGTCCGTATGGTGCAAAAAGCGGTCCTGGACCGCCGCCCGATCGGCTGGTCCACAACATTTCCGGCCTGCCTGTTTCAAGGTTTGCCGAATAGTCGCATTTTGACCTCAATCGGCCTCTAGCCGGCTGAAGATGTCGCGGTTCCGTTGTTCACGGTTTCTTGACAGAGGCCGGAAAAACGGGCAGCAAAGCGGGTGAGGGAGAGCATTTTTACCGTGGCGAAGACCATGGAGGGCTCTTTTTTCGTGTGGACCGTCGCCAAATCGGCGATTGGTGGAGGGATTGGTTAACCATCTTTGTCCATCTTTTGAATCAATCGGCAACAGACGCGTGAAGGTGCAGGGGGCACCGGCGAACTGTGATCGTGACGGGTGCCAGGTGCGAAAACCGGCATGCCGATTGAGAGTGGTCGTATGGCGTTTTTGCGTTTGAAAAACCGGGGTGACGCTCCTCAGGGGGAGGTAACTTCGAAAAAGTCTGGTCATCGTTGGGTTCTGGTGCCTGCTGTCGGCGCCGCCCTCGCTTTATGGTCCGCCGCCACCTTGGCGGGGCTCTATTCTGTGAGCACCTCACTGACCGCCGCTTCCAACGGATTGCCGCAAGGCATGCTTTCGCCGCGCATCATCGCGCTTGGCGACCAGCGCCGGCAGATCGCCAATGCCTGGGCGCCGCATCTTGGCGTCAATGGCGGCTACAAGGCCGCCTCGCTCACCGGCGGCTGCGATGTCGGGTGCTTCGGCCTTGCGACAAGCTTCAGGCATGACGGCCAAGCCATTGAAAAACTAAAGAATAATGGCCATTACGGCAAGATGGCGCGGCTCAAGCTCCCGGCGCCCGACAGCGTGGCGCATGAAAAGGCCGTGGTGGTGGCTTCGGCCGCCGGAGCCGCCGACCGCTTCGATGGCGTGGTGAAGCGCGCGGCGCTTTCGCCGCAGAAGCTTGCCGATGCCTTTGCCCGTGCCGAGAGCGCGCCGTTCCTGCTTGCAAGCCTGCCTTCGGCCAGCCGCTTCGGCGGCGCGCAGCCGGACGCCCCGATCGAGGCCCGCTTCGGTCCGCAGCCGGCCGAGACCCCCGGCGCTTCCGAACTGGCGCTGGCGCTTGCCAACGTCGCGCCCGAGGATACGGCGGATGTTCCGACCGCCGTCGCGCTGCAGAACAGCGACGCGCCCGATGTCGCCGGCAATACCGACAATGATGGCAAGGACGGCGCGTACCAGGTCGCCTCGCTGCCGCCGCAGGACGATCTGCCCGACAGCATTACCGTGCCCGGTCTTCGGCCGCGCACCACGCTCGAGCGCGCCACCGAGGCGCCTGAGCAGAATGCGGCCAAGCCGCAGAGGCCGGAGGCCGTGAAGCCTCAGGCCGCCAAGGCCAAGCCGCAGCCGGCCGAATCCGACACCGCGCAGAGCGCGCCGACGGCGGCCTCGCCGAGAAGCGGCGACCAGGCCCTGCCGGGTGTAGAGAATTCGAAGCCGATGGTGGCGGATTCCAAGCCCGCCAAGCGCAAGGCGCAGGCGTCGGAAATGCTCGCCTATGCCAAGCCGGACACGCCGGAGCGCGGTGGGCTGGGCAGCGCCTTCCGCAGCCTGTTCAACGGCCCGTCGACGGGCAATGGCGTCGCCGTCTACGATATTTCGGCGAGGACCGTTTACATGCCCGACGGCTCGAAGCTGGAGGCGCATTCGGGACTGGGCTCGATGGTCGACCAGCCGCGCTTCGTCAACCGCAAGAATGTCGGCCCGACGCCGCCGGACACCTACAATCTGTCGATGCGTGAATCGCGCTTCCATGGCGTAGAGGCCATCAGGCTCACGCCGGCCAGCGGCAGCAACAAATACGGCCGCAACGGATTGCTTGCCCACACCTACATGCTGCGCGGCGGCCGTGCGGAATCCAATGGCTGCGTCGTCTTCAAGGACTATCACCGCTTCCTTGCCGCCTACAAAAGCGGCAAGATCAAGCGCCTAGTCGTCGTCCCGCGCCTGACAAGGTCCCCCACCCAGGTCGCCCAGGAAGGCCGCCAGGGTTAATCCTTCTCCTGCCGGCAAACGTGTCGCCGGCATTTGTGTCATCCCCACTTGCTGGTCCGAAGGGCCTCGCGCCAAAATGCGCGCCGCTGCGGCCATGCCGTCGCGGCTTGCAGCCGTGGCGACAATCTGACCTGGGAGCGATAACGACCCTTCCCAGGATGTAGATATGGCGCAGCCCGGGCTTGCGGCAAGCCCCCGGGCATGGCGTACCAACGCTGCTCCGAAAAAAGAAAACGGAGCACTGAATGCGGATCTTATTATCGACTTACGGCTCGCGCGGCGACGTCGAGCCCTTGGCGGCGCTGGGGGCGGCCTTGCAGGCGCATGGCGTCGAGGCCCGGGTGAGCGCGCCGGGCGACGCGGAGTTTGCGGCGCTGGCCGCTCGCGCCGGCGTGGCTTTTGCGCCGGCCTTCGCGCCGGTGCGCGAATGGGCGAAGGAAATGGTCAACCAGTCGCGATCGGCGTCGCCCGAGGACCGGGCCAGGCTCATCTCCGGCCAGGCGGCCGAGATCGCCGCCAGGCAATATGAGGCGCTGAGCGCGGCCGCCGAAGGCTGCGACGCGGTGGTGGCATTCGGCCTTTTCCCATCCTGCGCCGCCGCGCGGCTGGTCGCGGAACAACGCGGCATGCGTTACATGCTCGGCACGTTCTGCCCCATCTGGCTGCCGTCGCAGCACAACCGGCCGCACCAATATCCTGGACATCCACTGCCGGCCGGCGTGACCGACAACCGGCTGCTGTGGGAGACAGACATCCGGACCAAGAACGCGCTCTTCGGCGACGCGGTCAACGGCCAGCGCGCGTCGCTCGGATTGCCGCCGGTGCAGAATGTCCGGGACTATGTCTACGGCAATCCCGTCCTGCTCGCCTGCGATCCGGTGCTGGGGCCATGGCTGCCCTCGGACCTGATCGACGCCGTGCAGACCGGCGCCTTGATCCTGCCGGACGAACGGCCCCTCCCCGATCGGCTCGACGCGTTCCTCGATGCCGGTCCGCCGCCGGTCTATGTCGGCTTCGGCTCGATATCGGTCGCCAAGGAAGCCGGCCGCGCCGCCATCGAAGCGATCCGCGCCAGGGGTCTCCGCACGGTGCTCGCGCAGGGCTGGGCCGGGCTCGGCCTCATCGATGATCGCGATGACTGCTTCGAAGTCAGCGAGATCAACCAGCAGGCGCTGTTCGGCCGCGTCGCCGCGGTCATTCATCACGGCGGTGCCGGCACCACGGTCGCCGCCGCGCGGGCGGGAGCGCCGCAGGTGATCGTGCCGCAGATCGGCGACCAGCCTTACTGGGCCAAGCGCGTGGCCGAGCTCGGTATCGGCGCCGCGCACGACGGCCCTATGCCTACGGTGGAGTCGTTATCGGCTGCGTTGGAGGTGACGCTGGCGCCCGAAACCCACGCTCGCGCGGCGGTTGTGGCTGGCAACATCCGCGCTGACGGCGCCGAGGTGGCGGCAAGGCTGCTGATTGAACTGCTCGGCCAATCCAGCCGGTGAACTCATTGCGTGGTCAGTTCCGCCAGCGCCCTTTGCAGGGGCGCCGGCGAGATCTGGATAGGGCCTGAAAAGGGTGAGTTCATGTCGATGATCAGATAGATCGCCGCGGCCACCAACGCCGCGGAAATGAGGCATGTGAAGACGACGGTTCCATTGCGCGGCGCCCTGAAACCGAAGCTGGCGAAGATCAGCGTCAGCCAGGCAACGAGCAGGACGATCACCGGAGCGGGAATGGCGCCCTCTGACTGCTCGGCAAGTATCCAGCGTTGCTCGACCAGCTTCTGCAGCTGCTGCGTCGCGGCCTGCTGCGTGGCGGTCTGCCTGGCATTTGTGTGCGTCAATCCGGCCATGAGGTCGCCGACTTGATTGAGCAGCAGTTCCGACAGCCTGTTCGGGACGACGGTCGTATCGCTGTCGGCCGTGGAGGTCTCGACGACGCGCTGGACATAAGCCGTGAGCGACTGCCGGGCGCTGTCAGCCTCCGGCCCATAGTGTCGGAGCGTTCGGTCGAGCAGAATGAGATCGGTAGCGAAGGTGTGCACGTTGCCGTTGATAGACTCGAATGTGTTCTTGGCCGAGTTGATCATCAGGCCGAGCATAAGCGAGGACATCACCACGAAAAGGTTCGCTGCAAGCCGCACCACCGCGCTGGTGTCGTCCCCAAGATGGTGAGTGGGGAAGCGCTCGTGCACCATCAGGCTGACCAGCGAGGCCCCGGCCAGGCAAGCAAAGATCGCTGTCCCTACAAGCACTTCGCCCATGGCTGATATTGTAGCCGAGGCGTGGCGCTTGCCAATTGGCTGCGCGAAGGTTGAATCAGCGCCAAAGCATAAGAATGTATATCATTGGCCGGCAACGACTTTCGCGCCGGCCTCCATGCACAGCGAAGCGAAGGCCGAAAACCACTTTCAATAGCGGATGAAGGCGCTATCTATGGCGCGGGGCGGCTCCCAATCACTCACGAGGCAATCCATGACAATTCGCGCTGTCGTCTGGGGCGAGAACATCCATGAGCGGACCAATGAGGTGGTGGCCTCCATCTATCCGGAAGGCATGCATGCGACCATCGCCAAGGCGCTGAATGCGGACAAGGCGATCTCCGCCTCGACCGCGACGCTGGAGCAGCCGGAGCACGGCCTGCCGGAATCCCGCCTCGCCGAGACCGACGTGCTCGTCTGGTGGGGCCACAAGGATCATGGCGCGGTCGCCGACGAGGTGGTCGAGCGCGTCGCCCGGCGCGTCTTCGAAGGCATGGGGCTGATCGTGCTCCATTCCGGGCACTTCTCGAAGATCTTCAAGCGGCTGATGGGCACGCCCTGCACGCTGAAATGGCGCGAGGCCGGCGAGCGCGAGCGGCTCTGGGTAACGAGCCCCAGCCATCCGATCGCCGAGGGCGTCGGCGAGTTCTTCGAGCTCGAGAACGAGGAGATGTATGGCGAGCAGTTCGCCGTGCCGGAGCCGCTGGAGACCGTCTTCATCTCCTGGTTCCAGGGCGGCGAGGTGTTCCGCTCGGGTCTCACCTACCGGCGCGGCGCCGGCAATGTCTTCTACTTCCGGCCCGGGCACGAGACTTATCCGACCTACCACGACGCCACCGTGCAGAAGGTGCTGCGCAACGCGGTGAAGTGGGCGCACAACCCGCAAGGGTCCAAGCCCGCCATTCTCGACGCGCCGAACGTGCCGGTCGAGAAGGCGCTGGAGCCGATCGAGGAGCGCGGCGGCAAGCTGCACGCGCATAGCGAGGCCGGCTTTCGCTAAAAGAGCGCTTCCCTCTTTGCTAGGGATTGCGGGGAAACAGCGCCTGGGTCACATTCGGCTGGCAAGATTGAATCGAACCAAATCGCTCGGAGAAGCAGAAATGCGGCTTTTGATACTCGGAACCGGTTGGATGGCGCAGGAACATGCCCGCCGCTTCGGCGCCATCGAGGGCGTCGACATCGTCGGCGCGGTTGACGTCGATGCGGCTCGCGTCGGCGAGTATGCCGACGCCTACAAGATCCCGAAGCGCTTCACCTCGCTGGAGGCAGCGCTCGACTGGGGCGATTTCGACGCGGTCGCCAATGTCACGCCCGACCGCATCCATCATCCGACCACCATGGCGCTGGTCGCCGCCGGCAAGCCGGTGCTGTGCGAGAAGCCGCTGGCCGAGAATTTCGGCAAGGCCAACGAGATGGCCAATGCGGCGGAGGCCGCCGGCATCGTCAACATGGTCAACCTCACCTACCGCAACGTGGCCGCGCTGCAGAAGGCGCGGCAGATGGTGCAGGCCGGCGAGATCGGCACGGTGCGCCATGTAGAGGCGTCCTATCTGCAGAGCTGGCTCGTGTCGAAATTCTGGGGCGACTGGCGCACGGATCCGAAATGGCTGTGGCGGCTGTCGCGCGGCCACGGCTCGAACGGCGTGCTGGGCGATGTCGGCATCCATATCCTCGATTTCGCCAGCTATGGCGCCGCGCTCGACATCGACCATGTGTTCTGCCGGCTGCGCGCCTTCGACAAGGCGCCGGGCAACCGCATCGGCGAATACCAGCTCGACGCCAATGACAGCTTCGCCATGACGCTCGATTTTTCCAACGGCGCCTTCGGCGTGGTGCATGCCAGCCGCTGGGCCACCGGCCATATCAACGAATTGCGCCTGCGCATCCATGGCGACAAGGGCGCCGTCGAGGTGGTGCACAATCTCGACGGCTCGATGCTGAGGGCTTGTATCGGCGGCGATGTCGAGAACGCCAAATGGGAAGAGCTCGACGCAGGCACCGTGCCGACCAACTACCAGCGCTTCGTCGAAGCGGTGAAGAGCGGCGTGCAGATCGAGCCGACCTTCCGCCACGCCGCGGGCCTGCAGAAGGTGCTGGACCTCGCCGTGGTGTCGGATGAAAAGCGGGCGGAGTTGAGAGCCAAGGCGGATACGCAGTGAGGGCGTTTCCTCGCCCCGCCAAAGGCGGGGAGAGGTGTCCGCGAAGCGGACGGAGAGGGGGCCCTCGTAGGGCGCTCCCCTTTCCGTCTCGGCTTCGCCGAGCCACCTCTCCCCACTTTCGTGGGGCGAGGAATCCAAGGGTCACGCTCCGCGATAAATCCCCACCGCCGCCGCAACCACCGCCGCATTGGCGTCCGCGACACTCCCGTCCGGCAACGCCTTGCCGTCCTCCAGCCCGACGCGCGTCGAGAATTTCCGCAGCGCCGCCCGCTGAACAAAAGGCCACACGGTCGCGTTCTCGCCATGCAGCAGGATCGAGCGGTGGATACCCTCGCGCTGCAGCACCTTTTCGATGCCGTTGGCGACGGCGAAGGCTTCGTCCAGCGCCTGTTCCGAAATCTCGATCAGCACGCGCAGCACCCGCCGGCCATGGTCGAGACTGGCAAGCCTGAGCGCGTCGCCGATCGAGGCCAGCCCCGCCTCGATTCCGATGCCGCGCTGGCGCAGGGCCTCCATCACCTCAGGCGCCGCCGCCTCACTGAGATTGACCGACGCGTAGTCGGGCAGTTCATTCCACCCGGCGATGGCCGCTAGCGTGCGCAGATCGTCCTTCTCGATCCAGGCGCCGGTGGAGACGCCGATCAGCGTGCCCGGACAGGCTCTGCGGAGCGCCGCGACCGTCCTGTCCATCGCCTCCGGCGCAAGGCTCTCCTGGCCGTCGGCGCCACGCGCATGGACGTGCAGTTCGGCGGCACCCGCAGCAATCGAGGCCGCACCGTCGCGCGCCATCGCCTCAGGATCGAGCGGTAATGCGGGATGGAAATCGGCGGGACGGGCGCCGTTGATGCAGGCCTGGACGATCATCTTTGCGGCAATCCTGTTTCGGCTGCAGGGAGTCTAGCGCAGGGCCGGGATGATCGGAACGGATATGGCGAAGTCTCCTGACAGGCCGGGCCAACAAAAGCCCCCCTGGCCGACAGCCAGGGGTAAGCATCCCTTCGGTGGTTTCGGCCCTCGAAAGCCCGTTACGCCGGCACCCGCTTCAGCGCCTGCGCCATGCAGTGGATGCCGCCGCCGGTCTTGGAGATCTCGCTCATGTCGACGGCCGCGACCTCGAAGCCGCGCGCCTTCAGCTGGCCGATCAGGGTCTTGCTGGAGGTGGGCGCGATCACCCTGTCCTTGCCGAGCGACATGAAGTTGCAGCCGAGCGCCATCGTGTCCTGGAAGGGCACGTCGATGATCTCGTGGCCCTTGCCCTTCAGCCAGTCGACAATGCCGGGCTCGGTGCAGGCGAGGCAGACGGCGGTGAGTTTTTCGGCGATCGGCACCACCATCAGGTCGATATGGACATAGTACTCGTCGATGAAGGCGAGACGCGTCTCCCAACCTTCCTTGTCGAACCATTCCTTCACCTGGCGGGCGCCTTCTTCCTGGGTGCGGGCGCCGCCGCAGCCGATCAGCACAACGCCGTCCTCGATGACGTTGAAGTCGCCGCCTTCGAAGGTGCCGGCCGTCACCATGTCGTAGATCGGGATGCCGAGCTTCTCATAGGTGCGGATGGCGGCGTAGTTCTCGCCGCGCCGCCACCAGTTGGCCATGGCGGTGATGAAGGCGCCGTAGGGCGTCATGACGCTGGAGTCGCGCGAATAGACCTGCATCGGCAGTTCCGGCGTCGGCTCGTGCCAGTGGATATTGACGCCGAAATGCTCGTAGGCGGCGACGAGGTCCTTGTGCTGCGCCTGCGCGATCTGGATGTTGCAGGGCGCCTCGCGCAGATGTTTCCTGGACAGCGAGCTGGTCGACAGGTGGCGCAGGAAATTGGGCGAGCCGAGCAGCACGTCGGTCAGGACGTCGGTCTCGTTGGCGAAGCCCCACGCGGTCAGCGGCTTGGTGCCGCCATTGGGGTTGCGGCGCTGCAGCGAGAACGGCTCGGCGACGATGCGGTCATGGACGGTCATGGGGTTCTCCTCTGGACTGTTCTGTTGATCGGTCATGCGGTGGAAGTGGCCGGGATCCACCAGTCGCGCCCGCGCGGCGTGGTGACATATTCCGGCCAGCGGAAGTTGATCGGCGGTTCATAGTCGCAAAGCGGCGCGATCCAGTTCGAGCCGCCGATGCCGCCGCCGGTTCGCTTGACGAACTCGTCCATGGCGGCATCGCGCGCGGCCTTGTCCTCCAGCAGGCGCAATGCCGTCAGCGCGACCGTCTTGGCGGCGCAGGTGACCATCGGATCGATGGTGTCAGAAATGCCGCCCAGCGCGTTCATCGCCCAGGACGGATAGACATGGCGCTTGGCCGCGCGCAACGCCGGCCGGGCGATATAGAAGCGCGATGTTGGCGCGTGCCAGCTCATGTCGGTGTAATCGTCGGAGGTGGAGTTCCCCTGCGACGGCGGCAGATCGCGGCGCAGGATCGCCTCGGCCTCCTGCGGCGCGATCAGCTGTTCCAGCTCGTCGATGAACGGATTTTCGGTCGCCTCGCCGCCGGCATTGACCTGGACCTCGCGGGCGATCGCCCGCGAGATCCAGGGCAATGCCGGCGGC
>NZ_RZRX01000116.1:0-18876 GCF_003997405.1 Mesorhizobium sp. M2A.F.Ca.ET.042.01.1.1 | reverse complement strand
ATGCCGAGATGATCAAGCAGCGCCAGGGCATCGTCGGCGAATTGCGCGATCGACAGCCGCGACGGATCGCCGAGCGCGGAGGCGCCATGGCCCCGGCACATCAGCGTGATGCGTTGCAGGCCGGCGCCTTGCGGAAATACTTCGAGCGGCTGATCGAGCGGCGCGCCGAGCCCGTGCTGCCACAGCACCGGCTGTCCCGTGCCCGCGACATCGAAGATGAGCGCGCAGCCGTCAACGGTGGTGAAGGTGCCGGCGGTCACGACACATCCTCGAGAAGCGTGCGCAGGGCCGCGCCCGACGCCGCCGCATGCTTGTGCTCGAAGCCGTGCGCGACGACCGCCTGGTCGTAGCCGCAGGAACGCAGGAGCCGCAGGAAGCGGTGGAGGTTGACGGCGCCGGCGCCGGTGGCGACCACCGTGCCGGTGCGGTCGACATCCTTGGCATGCGCCAGGATGATGTGCTCGCCGAGCAGGTCCACCGCCTCTTCCATGACGCGAGCCTGGTCGCTCAGCCTGTCGCCGACGAGATTGGCGGCGTCGAGGATGATGCCGAGGCGCGGGTTCCTGACCTCGTCGAGGATCCGCCGCGCAAGGCCGGCGTCGGCGACGACGTTGCCGGGCTCGGGCTCGATGCCGAGCCGGATATCGTGCTTTTCGGCAAGCTCCAGCGCCGCATCGAGTTCGGCGCGCATGTCCGCCCAGGCGGACGGCGAGGCATTGTCGGGATGGGCTGCCCACATGTCGTCGGCGTTGCGCGAACCGGTGCATAAGGTCACGATCGGCGCGCCGAGCAGCGGCGCGGCGGCGACGACATTGGCGAAGCGGGTGCGGGCCGCACGGCGCATCGGCGCATCGGGATGGACCATGTTATAGGTGCCGGAGAGACCAGCGATCGCCAGGCCGTGCTTGCGGGCAGCCTCGGCAAACGCTTTCAGCTCACCGGCAGGGACGGAGTCCGGAAGGCTGGCCAAACCCAGGCACGACAGGTTGAACTGCATGCCTTCGTAGCCGTCCTCCCCGATTGCCGAGAGCAGCTCGTTGACAGGGCCGAGCGGATAGGTTCGGGCAAAGATTGCGGGATACATCAGACCGGTCCCGAGGCGTCCGCCAGATCGACGGGCTTGCCGCTGCGCACCGACTGGCCGATCGCCACCATGGCGCGGACGGAGGCGACGCCGTCCTCGATCGAAGCGCCGTTCATCGGCGTGCCGTTCAGGACGACGTCGGCGAAGCCTTCGAGCTGGCGGCGGTAGAAATGGCCGTCGGCGCCAAGCACGCGCTCGGAGGACGCGCTGCTTTCGCGAAAGATGTCGACCTCGCTGGACTTGTAGTACCAGGGATTGAAGATCTTGCCGGTGGCGCTGCCGTTTTCGCCATAAAGCTGGAAGCCCTCGTGCCAATCCATCCGGACCGGCAGCGTCAGATCGAGATGGCCGAGCGCGCCGTTTTCGAATTCTGTGTCGACGAACCAGCAATAGGCGCCGAAGCGCTCGAGCAGGCGCGCCTGGACGGACTTGATCGGCCCCGCCAGATAGCGCGCGAGATCGACGAGATGACTGCCATGCGCCAGCATGAAATAGCGCTGGCGATCGGCCTTCTGGTCTCCGGCGGGCTTCAGCGCCTTGGCGCCTGTCCTCGGCACGGGCTGAATTGCATCGGTCATCGTGTAGCGGTGGGTGGAATCGCAGTACCAGGCTTTCAGCGCCAGCAGCGAGCCCATCTCGCCGGTGGCGAACTCATGTGCCGCCTGGATGCCCGGATCGAAGCGCAGCATGTGGCCGATCTGAAGCACAAGGCCGGTGCGCTCCACATGGCCTTTCAGTTCTTCCGCCTCCTCCACCGACATGGCGATCGGCTTTTCGCAGAGGACATGCTTGCCGGCCGAGAGCGCCTTTTTCGCCGCCGGAACATGGAAGGCGTCGGAAATGCCGATGACGATCGCCTCAATCTCGGGATCGGCGAGCATGCGGTCATAGTCGTTGTAGATGCTGATCGCGTCGTAGAAGGAGCCGAACCGCCGCGCCAGATCGACATCGGCGTCGCACACGGCCTGGAGGAAGACATTTCTGCCTTTCTGCGCCGATTCCAGATGCGCGAATTGCGAGATCGGTCCGCAACCGAGGATACCGACACGCAGACACCGGGCGTCTTTCTTGACTATCACAAACCCCTCCGCGTCAAGGCACTCCATCAGAATTTATTCGACGGCTGTTTTACGGAACACGAAGATGAGGCGGCCCGGCGCACTTATGCCGGCACTAAGCTTTTGAGATGGCTCCCTAAAACAAAGACCGGCGGCCGGATGTCACGCTGCGCGAAAAGTGGCGGAGCACGCTGTGGACAGCGTTACAGCGTGGTGGTCTCGAGGTCCGGCAGAGCGAAAAGCGTGTCGCGGATCGTCGCTGCCGCACCGATCGCGGCGCCATCGACGCCGAACTGCGCCACTCTGATCTCGGGCATGGCGAAGCCGGCCAGAAGCCGCCGCTTGATGTCGGCCTGGATGCGCCGGCTGAGTTTTGGGTAGAGGCCGGCCAGCGGGCCGCCAAGCACGATGCGGCCGGGGTCAAGCAGATGAATGGCATTTACGAGTCCGGCTGAAAGGCCGCTGACCCAAGCATCGAGCGCGGCGTCCACCGCCTTGTCGCCGACATTGGCAAGCAGCATCTGGACGCCGTCGGCCACCGGCTGTCCTTCTTCGAACAGCCGGGTGAAGAGCTTCGCGCCGGCCAGCATCTCGAACGTGTCGACGCGTCCACCGGCCGAGACGATGGTGTGGCCGATTTCGCCGGAGTAGCCGTGCCCGCCCATCACGACCCGACCGTCATCGATGACGGCACCGCCAATGCCCTCAGCCAGGAGAACGACCAGCATGCTGCCGGCCTTTGCCGTGGCCGAGGCGGCGAGCTCGGCATTGGCGAAGGCGAAGGCGTCGTTGCAGACCATGACCCACCAGTCGGCAGGCGATTTGCGGGTCAGTTCCGCCTGCAAGGGATAGTTGCGCCACTCCAGGAACGGGGCATGGACCACGCTGCCGTCGCGGCCGACAAGACCCGGCACCGAAATGCCGATGCCCTCCACCTTGTCCTGCAAGGCGGGGTTTTCGTTCAGCAGCCTCTCGATCAGGGACAGCAGCCTTGCCGCTATATGCCCGGCGTCGCGGTAGCGCGGACCGGTCGGCTCGACAATCCGGCTGACCACGTTCATCTGCAGGTCCAGCAGGACCACGGTCAGGGAACGCGTGCCGACATCGGCGCCGACGAAATAGGCGCCCGACGGATTGAGCGACACGCCCACGCCGGGACGGCCCTTGCGCGTTTCGGGGGACATTTCGGCGCTCTCGACGACCAGGCCGGCATCGACCAGGACCCGCATGGCGTTGCCGATGGTTGCCCTCGTCAGGCCCAGTTGCCGGGCTATCTCGGCGCGCGAGAGCTGCCGGCCCTTTTGCAGCAGTCTCAGGCAACGCCTCGCATTGATGTGGCGCAGTAGGCTTGTCGTGTTCACGGCAGCATCTTGGGGTTTCGGTCCCCCGCAGATACCATTTGGAGAGGCTGTCCCAAAGCCGTTTTCTCACAGAGTGTCCAAAGCCGGCACAGCCATCGTGTAAGCGCACCACGCGACGGTCGAGACTGTTTAGTCCTCATACCAGTGCCCAGCGGACGGCGGCTGCCAGTTGGAGATGCCAAACGAACCGGTCGATGATATGGTGGTGACGAACCAGCAACAGGCGCTATGACGCTTGGTGAGCCGGGCTCCGATGTAGGATCAAGACGCGGCAAGGATGCGAGGTTGATTTTTTCAATCGCCGTGGGCGTCTATTGACTTTATGCGATCGACCAGCCGCCATCGACCATCAAGTTCGCCCCGTTGACGAGGGCGCCAGCCGGCGAAGCCAGATACACCACCGCGCCGGTAACATCCTCAGTCTCGCCGATCCGGCCGAGCGGAATATGCGCCAGCGTCTGGCGATGCGCCTCCGGGTCGCTCAGATATGGGCGCGTCGAGTCCGTCCGGATAAAGGTTGGTGAAATGCTGTTCACAGCAATTCCCAACGGACCCCACTCCGCCGCCAGACACCTGGTAAGATGGTTGATAGCGGCTTTCGACATGCAATAGATCGACTCCTCGCGCAAGGTGACGGTTCCAGCCTGGGAACTGATGTTGATGATCCGGCCAGCACGACGCTCGATCATCGTCCTTGCCACGGCCTGCGTGAGGAAGAACGTACCTTTGAGGTTCGTATTGAGGACGAGATCGAAGTCCTCCTCACTGACGGATTGCGCGAGCCTTCGGCGCGATATGCCGATGTTGTTGACCAATATGTCGATCTGGCCGAAATGAGCGACGGCACCGCGCACGGCGTCTTCGATGCGCTGGGTCTCGGATATGTCCAGCGGGACGATCAGGGCGCGGCGCCCGCGCGCTTCGATATCCGAGGTCAAATCCTTGCCGGCATTGTCATCACGAACGATCGCAACGATGTCGGCTCCCGCCTCGGCGCACGCCAACGCGCAGGCCCGGCCAATACCGCGTCCGGCGCCGCTCACCATCACCACTTCCCCGTGAAGGCCGAAGCTTGGCAAAAAACTCTTTGTCATCGTCAGTAACTCCAATGAGCGCCGCTTCCCGGCGCCTGTTGTCTGAATCTGCTCTGGCAAGGCGGTAGAACGGCACGAGCCGTGACGGCTCGCCGCGATAAACTCACAAGACCCGACGCCGTGATTTCACGAATGTGTCGAACGCAACCGCAAGAACGATGATCACGCCAATGATGATCTGCTGGACATAAGCAGAGACGTCCAGTAGCACGAGGCCGTTGAGCAGAACGCCGATCAGCACCGTGCCGACGACCGTGCCAAATATCGTCCCGGTGCCGCCAAACAGGCTGGTCCCCCCAATGACGACCGAGGCAATGACGGTCAATTCAAAACCCGTACCTGCCACGGCCTCAGCCGAGTTCAGTCTTGCCGCCAGGACGAAAGCGCCGAGACCTGCAAAGAAGCCAGTGATGACATAGACGCTGAGGATAATCTTCTGGACGTTGAGGCCGGCGAGGCGGGCGGCTTCGGGATTTCCGCCAACCGCGTAGATCTGCCGGCCATAGCGCGTATAGCTCAACGTTATGTGCGCTATGACGGCGAACAGGACAAAGATCAGAACCGGAACCGGGACTGGCCCGAGCTTACCTTGGCCCCACCAGACAAAGGCGTCATCGAAGCCGCTGACCGGCCCGCCGCCGGAAAAGAGCAAGGCCGCACCGCGAAAGGCTGACATGCCGCCCAGCGTCACCACGAAAGGCGGCACCTTGAACCGGGTGATAGCCAGCCCTTGAACAAATCCTGCCGCGACGCCTACACCTATCGCTGCCAGCGCTGCGACCTCCCATCCGTAACCCATTGCGGCCGATCCATCGCCAACACTGAAACGATTGTCGAGGCCGCCCTTTGCCACCACCGCCGCGACAAGCCCTGCCAATGCGAGGATCGAGCCTATCGAAAGGTCTATTCCGGCCGTGAGGATGACGAAGGTCATTCCTATCGCCAGCAGTCCGTAGATCGAGACCTGGCGGAGCACGTTGAAAAGGTTCAGCGGCGTGAGAAAGCGCGGCTCAATGATCGAGAAGCCGATCATGAGAACCACAAGGAATAGCACTGGCGCGAGGCGTGCCGCCACATTGAACGCGCGAAACTGCTGCCGCTTCGCGACCGGTGCCTCCGCTGCCACTTGCGCCATGTTGTTCTCCCCTGGTTGATCTCTCATGCCGCGACCGCATCCACGGTCATCAGGGCCATCAGCATTTCGGGATTGGCAGCGTCCGCCTGCACCTCGCCGGTGACGCGGCCCTCGCGCATGGTGATGATCCGGTCGCTTATGGCCAGCACCTCGGGCAGTTCCGAGGAGATCACGACGATGGCGATCCCGGTGCGTGCCATTTGAAACAGCAGATTGTGGACTTCGGCCTTGGCCCCGACATCGATCCCGCGGGTGGGCTCGTCCACGATGAGCACCTTGGGTCCCAGAGCGAGCCAACGTGCCAGGACAATCTTCTGCTGGTTGCCACCCGAGAGGTCGGAGACGATCTGCTCCGGCCCCAGCATCCGGATGCGAAGCATTTTCCGGTATTCCGCGATCAGGGTGTCCTCGGCACTTGAATCGATGAAGACACCCAGCCGGGAAACCCGGTCCTGCGCGGTGACCGTCAGGTTCGCGCGGATCGACTGCGACAGGAACAGGGCTTGCTGCTTCCTATCTTCCGGCACCAGGCCGATGCCTTTTCGAATGGCGTCTTGCGGCGATGTCGGCCGCAACGACGCGCCATCAACGAATATCTCGCCGGAATCGAACGGGTCGGCACCAAAGATCGCACGCGCTGTCTCCGTGCGGCCGGAACCGACCAGCCCGGCAATGCCTAGGATTTCGCCGCGTCGAACCTCGAAACAGATGTCATGCAAGGCCATGGCGTTCAGCCCTTCGGGGCCCCTGCGCCGCGACAGATTCTCGACACGAAGAACGACCGCCTCGGTCGCGGCCGGCGCCGGGCGCCGTTGCATCGCGGCGATTTCGCGGCCGACCATGTGGCGGATGATGGCGTCGATGGAGGTATCGGCGACGTCTCCTTCGCAGACGAACGAGCCGTCCCGCAGGATCGTGAAGCGGTCGCACACGCGCATCACCTCTTCCAGGCGGTGCGTGACGAATATGACGCTGAGGCCGTCGCCCCGGAATCCGCTGACGATGTGGAAAAGCCGATCCACCTCGGCATTTGAGAGCGCCGCAGTCGGCTCATCCATGATGATGAGTTTCGATTTCATCGACAGGGCGCGGGCGATCTCGACCAATTGCTGTTCGGCCACGGACAGATCGCGAGCGAGTGTGCGCGGATTCTTCTCGAGACCAACCTTCGACATCAGGCCTTGCGCTTCGTCGACCAAGCGTCCCCAATTCACAAAGCTTGCCCGGCCAGGTTCACGGCCAAGGAAGATGTTCTCCGCAATCGACATTCCAGGAACGAGCGTCAGCTCCTGGTAGATTGTCGCTATGCCGCTGCGTTGCGCATCCTGGGGTGAGTTGAACGTTGCCTTCGCGCCAAGAAAATCTATCTCGCCGGCGTCCGGCGCCTGAGCACCCGACAGGATCTTCAGCAGGGTCGATTTGCCGGCACCATTTTCGCCCAGCAAGGCGTGAACCTCGCCTGCGCCGACGCGCAGGCTCACCGCTCTTAGCGCGGAGATGCCGCCAAATGACTTGGTGATGCCATTCATCTGCAAAAGAGGCTGGCGCATTATGAGATCCAAACGAATTCAGCAGCCCGGAAAAGCGCGGCATTGTGGGCCGAAGAGGGTGAGGCCGGAGCTTAGGACCTCACCCCTGCGCGCGATCACCTTGGGAGGATAGCGGTCGCGGACGATGAAGAGCTACTTCAGCTCTCCCAAACGTTCGCCGGCGTCGAGGTTGTCCTTTGTCACAGCGATTGGTGTGAGCAGCGTGATCTTGTTCTCCGGCGCCTGGCCGTCGCGCACAAAGGCTACGAGAATATCGACAGCCTGCCTGCCCTGCTTGCCAGGCATCTGCTCGATGGTGCCGGTCATTGCTCCATCGCGAACCTTGCCGAGCGATTCCGGCAGGGCGTCGAAGCCGATTAACTTCACCTTGTCGGTCAGGTCGCGGGCTTTCAGCGCCTCAAGGGCTCCGAGCGCCATATCGTCGTTTGCCGCGGCGATGGCGTCGGGCGGGGTCGCCATGGATGCCAGCGCGGACTCGGTCATGGAGAGACCCTTTGCGCGGTCAAACCCGGCCGTGTCCTCGAACACGAACTTGTATTTGGCCGCGAGGGGGTCCAGCGCGTTGTGCAGGCCCTTGTTGCGATCGATCGCAGCGCTGGTGCCCGGCTGCCCCTGCAGATTCATCACCCTGGCACCGCCGGGAAACAGCTTGATGATGAGCTGGCCCTGCACCTCGCCGCCCTTCACATTGTCGGCACCGACGTGAGCGAGAATACCTTTGACGCTGTCGATCGAGCGGTCGACGGTGACAACCGGAATTTTGGCATCGATCGCCTCCTGGATCGCCGGCGCAAGTGCTGCCGAGTCGTTCGGGCTGATTACGATTCCGTCGACACCCTTGGCGATCGCTGCCTCGATATCGGCGCTCTGCTTGCTGGAATTGCGCTGACCATCGCTCACCACAACGTTGATATTGCCGAGCTTTGCCGCCTCGTCCTGCATCTCCTTCATGATGTGGACCGAAAACGGAAAGGCCAGATCAGGGCTGGACAGCATGATCGTCAGGGGCTTGTCGCCAGCCCATGACATAGCCGTGGTCAGCAGCGTTCCAAGAACTGCCAGGGTTGTCACTAAGCTCGTGGTGCGCATGTTCATATCTCCTCCTTGGTTTGTGCCCCGATCGCGGACAAATCCTCTCCCCCACGATCTTTCGGCGATTTGTTTAGGTTCTATACATATTATGCAAAAAAAGAGAATGCAAGCCTCCCGCATGCCTAATCAGCCGGAGGCGCCACCACGCCCTTTTTCAACAGGATATTTCCATAGAGCCGCCGATCGCCGCTGAGAACGATTGCGAAGCCGCTCTTGGCGCGCTGCTTGAATTCGTCGGGGGTAATCGGCGCCAGCGGAAGCGACCGGTCGGAATGCCTTGTGACGATGTCCCGGAATTCTCCGAAAATAGGCAGCTCTGTCTCGGCATTGCCGTCGACGATCATACGGCAAGCCGCCTGAGAATCGCGGCTTTCGAGCGGCATCACCGAAAGCACCGCTTCGAGGATCCTGGTGCCCAGCACGCCGTCCAGGCGAATGATATGGGCATCGTCATCGCAAGGATAGTTGGCGTCCACGATCGCGATCTCGTGCCCGTGACCCATAGACCGCAGAACATGGAGAAGATCGGGCGACAGAATTGGATCGATACCTTTCAGCATGACAGGCGTCCTTTGTTCAGATTGCGTTGTGCTCAATGAGGGCCGGGCGTCCGGCCGCTCAGCGATCTGACAGGGAAGGCAAAAGGCACCCGGCAGACCCCTATGTCTTGTATTTGCATTGAACCTATACTAATAGGCTTTGGTAGCCGTCAATGGCAATTTCCTCCGCTTTACGAGCGCGACCCACCGGCGATGTCCAATCACTCTGGACGCACGCGGCCGGCTGACGCTAACAGGGCAGAGGCCAAACGATGATTGAAACCGACGAGCAGGAAGTTTGAAAACCACCAACCTCATCCGCCACGTCAATGAGACGAGGTGCCTGCGCCTGCTCCGAAGGGCCTCCCCGCTTTCGCGCGCCGACATTGCCCGCGAACTCGGCCTGACCCGGGCGACTGCCGGTAACGTCATCGCAGTGCTTCTTGAGGCGGATCTGGCTATGGAACTCAATGAGCCTCTGGAGGCGGGCAAGGTCGGCAGGCCTGGGATACGTGTGGCGCTAAACCCCAAAGGAGCTTTCTTCGTCGGCATCGATGTATCTAGCACCTGGCTGGCCGGCGTGCTTGTCGACTTCAGTGGGGCTGTGCTGAACAAGATCACCATTCCCAACAGCAAAAACTTTCGGGAACCGGAACCTGTTGCGCAGGCCATCGCTGATCTCGCACGCCGCCTGGTCGTCGGCGCGGGTGTCGATACCAGACGTGTGCGGGGCGTTGGTGTGTCCGTTCCCGGTATCGTGGGGCGCGATGGGGTCGTGGTCTCGGCCAAACTGCTGGAGTGGGAAGACATCGATATTGGACAATTGGTCGCCACCTCGCTGGGAGCTCCTTGGCCAATCCGGGTTTGCAACGACGCCGTCGCGCTTTCCGCGGCCATCGGCGCACTCGACACCCATGAGACCGAAGACATGCTCGTCGTGTTACTTTCAGAGGGGATCGGCGCTGCGATAATCCGGAACGGGCGCGTTGCCGAGGGTGTTGGGGGGTTCGCTGGCGAAATTGGTCATATGGTTCTCTCGGCTAGTCCCGAAGATGCCAAATCCTTGACCCTTGGCCTTCTCGGCGGCTACGGCCCCTTCCTGCCGCTGCTCCCATCCGGGCAATCGATCGCCGAAGGGCTGGCAAGTCTGGCAGCGATGCGCAGTCCCAGCGGTCCCCTGGAAGTCGTACTCGACAGATGGGCGCGGGTCATCTCGGTGGGGCTGCTCAATCTCATCCATGTCCTTAACCCGGCTCGCATCGTCCTGGGCGGCCCGCTGGCGGTGTTGTTCAACAGGATCGAAGCGAGGGTCGCTACGGTCCTGCGCGCCAATTTACTGCACGGCCTGGTGTTGCCTCCTATTGAGGTCGCCGGCGTTGAAGCCGACACTGTCGCCGTCGGAGCCGCGGGGACTCTGCGAGATAGCATCTTCCTGCTGCCTGAGCTGGATCAGATCGGAAATGGACTGCCGGTCGGCCGATCAGTGCGATTTGCCGAAATCGCGGGCTCACATAGCGAACGCTAACTGCAGTCGGGCACGCCAACGCGTCATTCGAGCCATCAACGCAACAGGCCATCGCTCCTGAAATCTTCCCACCGCACAACTTAACGTGAGACACGTGACAACTGCTCGTATTGCTGGAAATTGCCGTGAGCGGCCGCTCCGTGCGGACGCTTCACGGCGGCCTCCATCGCAGAAAAGCTCCAAAGCAGGGCTAGCCGTCTCCCGAAATCGTTCTTACGGCGACCAACCATATGAGCAGCGTCGGTGATCCCGACTTGGCCGGCATCCAGGCTTCAGCATTGCTGGGCATCTGCAAGGCTTGCAGCCATCCTGAAGTGGCAGCTTTCGGGAACATCCAAACTGGTCCAAACGTTCATCTGGAGGCGCTTCGCGGCCCCACCGAGACGGCAGAGCCGCTTCCAGTCAGACCTCCGTCGCCTCGGCGATTTCTAGGGCGTCTTCTACGTCGACGCCGAGATACCGGACCGAGAACTGAAGGACATAAGCTGCTTTGATCAGGTCGCCTGCGCTGAAAGCATATCCCGAGCCGCCGATACCTATGACATTCCGAAATCGACGCTTTAGCCACCATCATTGGAGGATGCGCTCCAATTGCAATTGTTCGTGCGCAAGCGCAGAGGGCTGGAGCTTACCGATGCAGGTGAGAGTACCTCGACAATTGCGCGGCCATCTTCGACAGTTGCGAGAACGCGGCCAGCGCGGCGCAGCGCGCACATTCATCGATCAGCGGGAGTGTCCGTGTTATAGCCAGTTCCGAATTTGGGACTGCAATCATCGGGGGAGCGGCAGAGCTGACATGAACGGCCGATGCGGGCGCAAAGCAGACGCTTCGGTAGGAAGGAGCCCAATCTTGCTGCCGACCGTTGATTGGCCCTTCCTCTAGGTATCGGCTCGCCCAGGAAATGTGCGAGTGCCGCCTTCCTGGAATCTCGATCGAGCGCATAGGCGGTGTGGGTGAAGGCGACGCCGTCAAGCAGGCCCTGTATGTAGCCAGCGATGCTGTCGGCCGCCATGATGAGAGCCGTGTCAATGGTATGAATATAGCGGCTGGTCACCGTACCCCGTGAATGCCCAACCAAGGCGGCAATGGTTGCCTCGGTGAAGCCGAGGTCATTGCCGGTACTGGCGAAGCTGTGTCGCAAAACATGCGGCGTGATGTCGGCCAAGTCGGTATCCTTGAGCAACTTCGTCCACTGCCTGGGAAAGCTCCCGAATGGCATGCCGTCCTCCCAGCCGGGAAAGACGTAGTCTTCAGCACTCTGTTCCTCATGGCGCCGCTCCTCGAGGTATTCCAGGACGGGCAAGCCGATGGGACGCACTGATGCTCCCTCCTTGCTGTCGGCGAGGCGCAGGCAACTGCCCTCGATATCGACCTCGCCCCAACGCAGACCGATGACCTCGCTGCGCCGGCAACCTGTCAAGGCGATCACCTGGATCATTGCCGCGGTGGTCTCGTACTGTCCTTCCTCGGCCGCCCTTCGCAGAATATTGCCGAGTGTGCGGTACTCCTGCTCGCTGAGACGGCGGGCATTGACCTGGTCCTTCGGCTTGCGAACGCCCTGCACGGGGTTCTGCTCGATGATTCCGAGCTCGACCGCGTAGGTGAGAATGCCGCCGAAGAGACCGATCGTCCGAGCCGCCGTGCCGGCACCACCACGCACGATTGCTCGCCCGCGCAGCTTTTGCGTCTTCACGTTCGCTCGGGTCTTGCCCGCCATGATGTCCTTCATGGCCTGCGTTATGTCGGACTTGGCCAAATCCCGTACCCGTCGACGCCCGAGCAGAGGAACGATGTGGCGCTCGACGCGCCCGACATCGGTGGAGATCGTCGTGGCCTTCTTGGGCCGCCCGCGCTTGCCAAGCACAAGACCGTTCCTCAGGTCCTCGAGGTAGCGAGTGCAGCGTTCCTTGACCGTGATCGCTTCGCGGTCGAGCTTGCGTTCCTCGGCAGGATTGCCGCCTCGTGCGACCTGACCAAGCAGGACTTTAGCTTCGCGCCTGGCTTCCTCAGGCGTCCAAACGCCATGCAGCCCGATCGTGTAGCGACGCGAGCGGCCTGCAGCACGGTACTGCACAACATAACTTCGCTTCCCCGAGGCGAAGACGCGCAACCCGAAACCGGGCAACTCCCTCGTCCCAAATGACATAGTCCACGGAATCACAAGTTCGAATCTTGTCGGGCGCGCCAGTGGAATCAACTATTTAGAAGCGCGCGGCGCCGATGTCCCACACTGATTTCCCACACTGGACATACTCAGGCTGAATTTAGGTTGGAGGCGAAAGCCACTCCCACGCTGCCAGCGCCACGATGATGCCTGAGATCAGGCCACCAAGAACCCCCAAAGCCGTTCAATCCATTTCGCTTTGCCAATCGCCCCACGTCTCTGAACGACGCTGTCGCCGCTAAACTCGCGCTGGATCTTGGACGAGAACTTGTCATAATCGTCACAGAACGCTTTGAACTCTCGAAAACTTCGTCAATCGGCCGCTGATATCGATACGGGAGCTATGAGCGACGCGCAAAACCCACTGTTCCATCGCGCTTAGATATCACCCGACATCAAGGAATTTAGGATGGCGATCCTGACGATATCCAGGAGCAGCTTTTTAGACGGCGAGCTTCCTGGCAAACACCCAAGCCTGAAAAGCCACAAAATTCAGTGCAGGGATTGCGATACTGATGACCGCGAAGGTTTGCCACCCAGCGAAATATCCTTCGCGCGACAAATTTGTGGTGACCCAGATCAGCAGTAGGTTCAATGCTTGGACGATGCTGAACCTTGCCCATTCGCCCCACACCGCGCCCTTTGAGGCGAATGTCAGCTTTCGGTGCCCGAGAAAGGAAACCGGCACTAAAACCAGATAAGTCGCGTAGGCGGAGATCGTTTCCGTGAGGCCTATAAGTAAATGCAGGCCGTTGGCGATCGCGAAGTACGCGCCTGTGTTGAACAGACCCACGGCACAGAAGGTGATGAACTGCCTTAGGCGATCACCAGAGACCATCAGCGACGACCAAGCACATGATACTGGGCGCCGAGGGGAATTCGGCCGAAGGCATCGTCTATGCGCCTGAGAACACCGTCAATCGCAGGCACGGTGAGAATATAGCGGCCCTCGACCCTGCTCAATCCGGCGCCTCTGAGATAGTGAACGACCTGCCTTTTCGACAGTAGAACTGCGTTCTCATCGAAGGGACACGTCGACACTATCCTTCGAGTCAGAGGGTTGTAGGGATTGTGTTCGAAGATCAGTACCGCGCCGTCAGGTCGGGTGACGCGAGCCATTTCCGATGAGAATTTCGCCCAGTCTGCAGGCGGCACATGATGCATGACGCAGATCGCAAACACCGCATCGAACTCTCCGGCATCAAACGGCAGTTGTGCCCCCGAGGAGACGCGATACAACACACCAAGGTTTTTCTGTCTCGCTTCATCGATGCACTCGGATGATGGGTCGACACCGGTTAGCTTGCCAACCTTCCCACGGAGTATTGGGTGATAGTTTCCAACTCCACAGCCTACGTCGAGAATGGAAAGGTTGCTGGTAGGCCCGAGTGTGCTCTCTAGCAGGTCGAGCAGCCGTGCTGCTTTGGCGCGCGTGAAGAAATCCACATCCAATCCGGAGAACGAAATAGCTTCGTTCACTGCCTCCGAATAGGAGTGGCGATAGGCGTCAAATTCATTTCCAGTCGCACGCTTGCTCAAACTGCAACTTCTCCGCTAGAAGCACAAACCCCAACTATCATCAGCGTCGACCCAGCGGCAAGCGCACTCTGTTTTATTATAGGTCTCTAATGATAGACGCACGCTTCGCCAGTCGCTGGATGCTAACATTTTCGCTTGCCGCATTGGCTACGCTGGCCATCATTGCAGCATACGTTTACCGGGAACAGCCCGCCTACACCTGGGACTATGGCGCCTATTGGCGCACCTTCCAGGACTATGGGCAATATCTTGCAGCCGATCCGTGGCCTGCGCTCAAGCGGATTTTCGACGGCATCGAATCTCAAGACTACAATCCGGCTGGAGTGCTGCCGCTTTTTCCTTTTTATGTTCTGTTTGGGCCAGGCCGCATAGCGTATGTGAGCGCCGTTGCGCTCATGTATCTGCTTCCGACGGCGGTGATTGCGACGGCAATCTTCCACAGGCTGGCGAAAAATCCCGCTGCAGAGCTGACTTCAATTTTCGTGATGGCTCTGACGTTCGTGCCATTTTGGGCGCCAACCCTTCGGGGAATGCTCGACATTGTCGGTCTCGTTTTCCTCGGTCTCGCGACATTGCTGCTGTTCAAGTCCGAATACCTGAGACATCGGCCTGTCCGTGACGGACTTCTGCTCGGCCTGATGATCTGGCTGCCGTTTTTATTCCGGCGATGGTACGCCTATAGCATAGTCATGTTTTTCTTGGCCGCCTTCCTCGTGGGGACCGCCAAGGCCCTCTATGAGAGAGCCGGGACCCGAGCGATCGCCAATCTTTGCGGCGGTTTGGCAATCGCCGGCATCGTCCTCTGCGGTTTAGCGTTCGCATTGCAACATGGGCTTGTCGTACGGGCGTTCACCACCTCGTATGCCGATCTATATAGCGCGTACCAAGTCCCCTTTCCTCGTCACCTTGAGATGCTTGCCGAACGGTTGAGTCCTTGGATGATAGCGCTCATCGTGATCGGTGCTATTGTGGTCGTTTCGCACAAAAATTTTGAGGGCGGTTTCTGTCTCCTTGCCGCAGTTGGCACGTTCTTCTTCTTCATCAGAACGCAATACCTTGGCCTACATCATTTTCTCCCGATCGCCTTTTGGCTGTTGCCGATTTTCCTTGTCGGTGCAGCGTGGTGCGCAAGCTATCTTCAATTTCTCGCTGCCCGCGTTCGACTTCTCCCTTTCGCAGCTATCTCCTCGGCAATTCTCCTTGTCGCCATCAGCCCGGCGTCCCGCTCCTTGGACTTCCCTGCTCATGCTTTCATTCCTCGTGCCGACACGAGCCCACTTCACCTCGACAACTACGCGGAATATCAGCGCTTGGTCGCTGATCTGGACCATTTGACCAAGGATGGCAGCAAGTTTTTCGTCTACGCATCCAGCAGCAAGATCTCCGACTCCCTCATGGTCGCACTCGACCCCCCACTCCAGGGCAGGGTCATTTACGCTCCCCACATTGCGAAGGTCGACCTCTTCAACTTCAATGCGCTACGGGCTGCATATGTGGTCGCAGTGGCGCCACCTCAGGAGCAAATGGCGCCTGGAACACAAGCCAACATAACTATCCCGGGCCAATGGCTGCTCCAAGGGCGCGGATTTGGGCGAGCCTACGAGAGGGTGGGCACAAGCTATGCCCTTAGCGACGGCATAGAAGCTTATCTTTTCAGGCGCGTCCGGCCGGTCACTCTTGAGGAGGCCAATGAACTCGTCACCGAGCTCGACCGGCACTATCCAGGCTGGGGGAAGATCTTCAGGTCTTCCATGTTGCTTCCGCTTGCGGCGCGAGACGAAACACTCGGCGACCAATGGGGGCAGGTCATCGTGATGGGGCAGAACGCCTTCCTCATCCATCCAGGAACCAACTTGCCGACCTCCGTCTCGGTTCCGTTTAGATCCGACATCAGTCAACACCCGAAGCGCTTGGCGCTCTCCATCTCGAACAAGCTCCTGCAACAATGCCCGACCGCGGATGGCGTAGAAGCGCACGTCACATTCAATGGGAGGAACATCTGGAGCGGAGAGGTTCTACCTGGTGACGACAAAAGGATAGACTTGCCTATGGAAGATGGAACTCTTTCTCTCAGCGTCAGCGACAGGTCTCAACCGAACTGTGACCACGCCGTCGCGACATTTGAATTCTGAGGGAATTCGCCATGAAGCAGAAAAGCGATATGATTTCCCTGTCGGTCGTCGTCCCAGTATACCGCAGCGCGGATGTCCTCCATGAACTTGTCTCCCAAGTGCATGCAGCGCTTGCTGGCAGCACCTACGATGGCCATTTCGAGTTGGTGCTGGTGAACGATTGCAGCCCAGACGAAAGCTGGCAGTTGATCCAACGGCAAGCCAACGAGCATGCCTGGATACGGGGCGTTTCCTTGCGACGCAACTTCGGCCAGCACAACGCCACGATGGCAGGCCTGAAATACGCGCGCGGTAAGATCGTGGTGATCATGGATGACGATCTGCAGCATCCGCCGACCGCCATCCTGCGGTTGGCGGAGATGATCGAGAAGGGCTTCGACGTTTGCTACACCCGATACAAAGAACGCAAACACGCGACATGGAAAAAGCTGGGCAGCCGTTTCAATGACATCGTTGCAGGCTGGGTTCTGAACAAGCCTCGTGGACTCTACCTTTCCTCTTTCAAGGCATTGAGCCGCGGAGCGGCAGACGCCATTCTCGCCTATGACGGCCCATACGCCTATGTGGACGGGCTGATCTTCAAAGTTACGAATTCGATCACCACAATTGATATTGACCACCAAGATCGCTTCGCTGGCCAAGGCAATTACAATCTGAAACGGTCGGTTTCCCTTTGGCTGAAGATGGCCACCGGATCGTCGGTGTATCCGCTTCGGATCGCCACGGTTTTTGGTTTCGCCATGGCCGCCACAAGCCTCGTCCTATTGGCGATCATCGTGGTCGACCGTTTGAGGCACCCCGAGATGCAGCCGGGCTGGGCATCGACTATCGCCACCATTCTCATGATGGGCGGGTTGCAGATGTTCTTCCTGGGGATTCTTGGAGAGTACATCGGCCGCATTTACATTCGGCTCAATAACACACCGCAATATGTCGTTAGAGAAACGACTTTTTCAGACCATTCATCTGCCCATCGTAGCACTGCTATTCAGCATCACCCCGTCTAGAATTGCTGCCAAACACGTCCTAGTTGATCAAACCATGCGTCCGCAGCGCATCCTCAATCGCTTTCACGGGCTGGGCAGCGACGCGAGCCGCATTGTTGGCGGCCTGGGCTTCCGGCTCCATGACAGCGACCCGATCTTACCAAGCCTCACCCCAGCACCTCCCTTATCGCCACCGCCAACCTCTCCACTCCATCCCTCATCTGCGCCGCGTCGCACGCCGCGTAGCCCAGCACCAGCCCTTGCGTCGGCGCCGTGTTCTGGAAATATTTCGACAGCGGCGAGACGTTGATCGCCCGCTTGGCCGCGGCCTGGCTGACCTTGATGTCGTCGATGCCTTCCCTCAGATAACCCACCACCTGGATGCCGGCTTCGGCGGGGGAGAGGGTGATCTCTTCGCGCAGGCGTTCGGTGACGATGTCGCGGAAGAGCTGGCGGCGCTGGGCGTAGATGCGGCGCATGCGCTTCAAATGCCGGCTCATATGGCCTTCGGTGATGAAATCGGCCAAGGCGGCCTGCAGGAGCAGCGGCGCGAACTGGCCGGTGGTGGAGAGCGCGTTGACGATGCGGCCGGCGAGCTCCGGCGGCAGCACCATGAAGCCGAGGCGCAGCGCGGGGAACAGCAGCTTGGCGAAGGTGCCGACATAGATGACGCGGCCGGAGCGGTCCATGCTCTGGATCGCCGGCACGGGGCGGCCTTGAAAGCGGTATTCGCCGTCGAAATCGTCCTCGATCACCCAGGAATTGGCGGTCTCGGCGACGTCGAGCAGGCGCAGCCGCTCCTCCATGCGCATGGTGATGCCGAGCGGATGCTGGCAGGCCGGCGTCACATAGATGAGGCGGGGCGAGAAGTCCGGCGGGTCGAGATGCCAGCCGCGCTCGTGGTCGACCGGGATGGGCAGGATTTTTGCGCCGGCCACGGTGAAGGCGGCCTTGGCGCCGTAGTAGCCGGGCTCCTCCATCCAGACCGTGTCGCCGGGATCGAGCAGCAGGCGTGCCAGAAGATCGAAGGCGGCCTGCGCGCCGGTGGTGACGACGATCTGCTCCGGACGGCAGCGCACGCCGCGCGCCGAGAACAGGTAGCCGGCGATCGCCTCCTTGAGCGCCGGGTGGCCGGTGACGTCATAGGTGCCGAACAGCGTCTCGCCGCCATGGCTGGCGCGGCGCGCCACCAGCCGGCCCCAGACGCCGAAGGGGAAGCTTCCCGCGTCCGGCATGCCGGGGTGGAAAGCGACATGCCCCGGCCTGCCGTGATGATAGGGCTGGCTGAGCAGAAGCTGGCCGCGCAGCGAGGGTTGGCGCAGCGGCGCGGGCGGCTCCTCGCGCGGCGACTCGCGCGGGCCTTCGGGCAGGTCGACGATCACGGGCCGCGCGCCCTGGCGGTTGGCGAGATAGCCTTCGGTGACAAGCTGGTCGTAGGCGGCGACGATGGTGTTGCGGCCAAGGCCGAGCTCGGCGGCCAGAGCGCGGGTGGAGGGAAGCTCGGAGCCGGGCGGCAGCGCGCGGCTGCGGATGATGGCGACGAGGCCGTGATAGAGCTGGCGCGACAGGTGCTCGGGGCCGGCGCGGTTCACGGTGAGCGTGTCGAGGGGGAAGGG
>NZ_RZRX01000115.1:0-18912 GCF_003997405.1 Mesorhizobium sp. M2A.F.Ca.ET.042.01.1.1 | reverse complement strand
AGACAGAGATCCATCATCGCCTGGGCAAAATCGCCAGGCCGCTTCTGCGGCACCAGCTTTTCGACCAGCGCGCGGATTTGCGGTTTGGCTTCGCTGAGCGGGACTTCGATCGAATAGAGCCGGGTCATGACCCGCTCGACATTGCCGTCGACGACAGCCGCCGGCTGGCCGAAGGCGATCGCCGCGATCGCCGCAGCGGTATAGGCGCCGATCCCCGGCAATTCGCGTAAGCCCGCCTCGGTGTCGGGAAAGCCGCCGCCCCGCAGCGCCACGAGGTCGGCGCAGGCCTTCAAATTGCGCGCCCTGGAATAGTAGCCGAGCCCGGCCCAGGCTTTCATCACGTCTTCGGCGGGGGCCGCCGCCAGCGCCTCGACCGTCGGCCATTTCTCGACGAAATTGCGGAAATAGGCCTTTACCGCCTCGACCGTAGTCTGCTGCAGCATCACCTCGGATAACCAGACCCGATAAGGATCGGCCCTCTTGCCGCGCGCAAACGCGCCTGGCGTCACGCGCCAGGGCAGGTCGCGGTGATGCGCGTCGTACCAGGCAAGCAGGCGGGACGCGATGCCCGTGTTTTCGGACGCAGCTTTCTGTGATGCCTTGCGGGTCTGGTCGAGCGGTGCCATTGATCGGATGAGCTGGGGACTGGAGAACGCACATGGCAGGGAAAAGGGCCTTCGGCAATCCCGTTCCGGTGAGCGACCTCGCCACGGAGATCCTCGACCCGGTGCTGAAGAAGCGCGCCGGCATCTCGATCGGATTGGTGCAGTCCTGGGAGGAGATCGCCGGGCCGCGCCTTGCCATTCATTCCCGGCCGGAAAAGATCCAATGGCCGCGCCGGCTGCATGAGGACGACCCGTTCGAGCCGGCGACACTGATCATCGCCTGCGAAGGCGTGGCGGCGCTGCATCTGCAGCACGAGGCCGGCGAGGTCATCAACCGCGTCAACGCCTTCCTGGGCTTCAACGCCATCGGCCGCATCAAGATCCTGCAGAAACCGGTGCTTTCGGAAAAGGCGCGGCCGAAGCCCGCGCCGCGACCCTTGACCGAGGCCGAGAAGGCGAAACTTTCGCATCTGGTCGGCAAGATCGAGGACGACGGCCTGCGCGCTTCGCTGGAGCGGCTTGGCGCCACAATTTTGGGTGAAAGGAAGCCCAAAGGGTCGTAAGAAGCGTCATGAATGCGTCACCAATCTCGCGCATTCGTGATGCTCATGATCAAGTTTCGCGATTGGATTGGGGATCGCGATGCCTTAATTCGCGCCAACTCTCGCCTTTTCTAGCCCTTGCATTGCAAAATCCAACCGATATCAGGTGATTCGCATGAACCGTGCCCCGTTTGGCAATAGCTTGTCCCGCAGAAACCTTCTGACCGCGCTGGCCGCTGTTCCTGCGGTGGCGCTGCTTGCCGCATGCAGCGACTCCGGCGAGGAGGCCAAGGCCGCCGACGTGAAGCCCGGCGACCCGTCGACGCCTGCCAAGCCCGCTGCCACTACGGCGGCCGCCCAGGTGCCGGAGGCACAGGGCACGGTCGACATGGCGGAACTGCTCAAGCCCGGCGCGCTGCCCGAAAAGCAGCTCGGCAAGGATGACGCCAAGGTCACCATCGTCGAATACGCGTCGATGACCTGCCCGCATTGCGCGCATTTCGCCATGACCACCTTTCCCGAGTTGAAGACCAAGTATATCGACACCGGCAAGGCGCGTTACATCCTGCGTGAATTCCCGTTCGACCCGAGCGCCGAGGCCGGCTTCATGCTGGCGCGCTGCTCCAAGGACAACTACTTCGCCATGGTCGACGTGCTGTTCAAGCAGCAGCCGAGCTGGGTTGGTGTCAACAACACCAAGGAAGCGCTGCTGCAGATTTCCAAGCTGGCCGGTTTTACACAGGAGTCCTTTGAGTCCTGCTTGACGGACCAGAAACTTCTGGACGATGTGAGAGCAGTCCAGAAACGCGGAGCGGACGAGTTCAAGGTCGACTCGACGCCGACCTTCTTCATCAACGGAAAGACCTACAAAGGGGCGATGTCGATTGAGGAAATGTCGGCCATCATCGACCCTCTGCTCTGACATCCAGGCCGCGCCGAAGCGGTCAGGCTTCGGCGCGCTCGCCTGTAGTGTTGGGCGGCGCGAATGAAATTTTCGCGCCTTCGCCTTCTCGGTTTCAAATCCTTCGTCGAGCCCGGCGAGTTCGTCATCGAACGCGGGCTGACCGGCATTGTCGGGCCGAACGGCTGCGGCAAGTCGAATCTCGTCGAAGCCTTGCGCTGGGTGATGGGCGAAAGCTCCTACAAGAACATGCGGGCGTCCGGCATGGACGACGTGATCTTCTCCGGCTCCGGCGCGCGCCCGGCCCGCAACACCGCCGAAGTCACGCTTTTCCTCGACAACACCGACCGCACCGCGCCGGCCGCCTTCAACGATGCCGATGAATTGCAGGTCTCGCGCCGCATCGAGCGCGAGGCTGGCTCGCTCTACCGCATCAACGGCAAGGAAGCGCGCGCCAAGGATGTGCAGTTGCTCTTTGCCGACCAGTCGACCGGCGCGCGCTCGCCGTCCATGGTCGGCCAGGGCCGCATCGGCGAGCTGATCCAGGCGAAGCCGCAGGCGCGCCGCGCCCTGCTCGAAGAGGCGGCCGGCATTTCCGGCCTGCACACGCGTCGTCATGAAGCCGAGCTTCGGCTGAAGGCCGCCGAGCAAAACCTGGAGCGGCTGGATGACGTCGTCGGCGAGCTGGAAGGCCAGATCGAGAGCCTGAAGCGCCAGGCGCGCCAGGCTTCGCGCTTCAAGAACCTGTCGGCCGATATCCGCAAGGCCGAAGCGACGCTCCTGCATCTGCGCTGGACGCTGGCAAAGACCCAGGAAGGCGAGGCGCGTTCCGCGCTTGCCGTCGCGACGACGCTGGTCGGCGACCGCGCCGCAGCCCAGATGGCCGCGGCCAGGGAGCAGGGCATCGCCGCCCACCGGCTGCCGGACCTGCGCGACGCTGAAGCCGCCGCGGCCGCCGCCTTCCAGCGCCTGTCGATCGCCAAGACGCAGATCGAGGAGGAGGCCGGCCGCATCCGCGCCCGCCAGACCGAGCTCGAACGCCGCCTGCAGCAGCTCGACGCCGACATCGCCCGCGAGGAGCGGATGGTGCGCGACAATGCCGACATCCTCGAGCGCCTGCGCACCGAGGAAGCCGAGCTCAATTCGGAAAACGCCGGCGCCGCCGAGCGCGAGGCAACCACGCTCGCTGCTTTCGAACAGGCCGGCGTGACGTTGTCGCAAAGCGAGGCAAGACTTGCCGCGCTGACCGCCGAGCGCGCCGAGGCCGCCGCCTCGCGCCACCAGATCGAGCGCAGCCTGCGCGAAACCGCCGAGCGCCGCGACCGTTTCGCCCGCCAGCTCGCCGAGGTCGACCGCGAGCTTTCCGACATCGTCGTGCGCATTTCCGGCCTGCCGGATCCGGCCGAAAAGCGGCTGCTGGTCGAGGATGTGCTGGCCAGGCTGGAAGAGAGTGAGGCCGGCGCCATCGCAGCCGAGCAGGCCGTCGCCGAGGCGCGCGCGGCCGAAAGCGCCGCAAGGCCGCCGCTGCAGGATGCCAGGGCGGAACTGGCACGCATCGAGACCGAAGCGCGCACGCTGGCCAAGATACTCAACGCCACCAGCGGCGGCGATCTTTTCCCTTCTGTGCTCGAGCAGATCAGCGTCGAGCGCGGCTATGAGACAGCGCTTGGCGCGGCGCTCGGCGAGGACCTCGACGTCCCGCTCGACCGCAGCGCCCCGGTACATTGGGGCGCAAGCGCGGTGCAGCCGGGCGATGCCGTATTGCCCGAGGGTGTGAAGAGCCTGGCAAGCGTGGTGCATGCGCCGTCGCAGCTCGCCCGCCGCCTGGCGCAGATCGGCATCGTCGACGCCGCCGACGGCCGCCGGCTGCAAGCGCTTCTGGCTCCTGGCCAGCGGCTGGTCAGCCGCGATGGCGCGCTCTGGCGTTGGGACGGCCTCACCGCGAGCGCCGACGCGCCGACCGCCGCCGCGCTGCGGCTGGCGCAGAAGAACCGCCTGGCCGAGCTCGATGCCGAAGCCGTGCAGGCGACGCGCGTCGTGCGCGAGGCGGAGGAGGCGCTGGCGCGCGCAGAGCAGGCGATGCGCCAGGCAAGCGAGGCCGAGCGCAATGCCCGCCAGGCCGGCCGCGACGCCCAGCACGCGCTGGACGCGGCCCGCAACGCGCTGGCCGAGGCCGAGAAGGCCGGCGGCGAGCTGGTGAGCCGCCGCGCTGCCTTGGACGACGCCCGCGCGCGCATCGTCGAAAGCCATGAGGAGACGCAGGCCGCCTTCCTCGAAGCCGAGGAGATGCTGAAGGACGCGCCCGATCTCGGCGATCTTCAGCTGCAGCTCGAACAGGCTTCGGCCAATGTCTCGCGCGACCGCGCCACGCTTGCCGACGCGCGCGCCGTGCATGAGGGGCTTCGCCGCGAGGCCGAGGCGCGCATGCGCCGGCTCGACGCCATCGGCGCCGAGCGCAGGAACTGGGTGGAGCGCGCCGAAAATGCCTCGACGCAGATCGCCGCGCTTGGCGAGCGCAAGGCCGAGGCCGAAGCCGAGCGCGAGCGGCTGGCCGACGCGCCGGACGAGATCGATGCCAAGCGCCGCGCTTTGCTGACGCAGCTTTCAGAGGCGGAGGCGTTGCGCCAGACGGCGAGCGACCGCCTGCAGGAGGCGGAGAACAAGCAGGCCGAGCTCGACAAGGCGGCCACCGCGGCGATCCAGTCGCTCGCCGAGGCGCGTGAGACCCGCGTGCGCGCCGAGGAGCGGCTCACCGCGGCGGACGAGCGCCGCGCCGAGGTCGAGGCGCGCATCCAGGAAGCGCTGAACACGCCGCCGCATCTGGTCATCAAGCATACCGGCCTCGAAGCCGACGATCCTATGCCCGACATGGCCGAGATCGAACGCCAGCTCGACCGGCTGAAGATCGAGCGCGAGCGGCTCGGCGCTGTCAATCTGCGTGCCGAGGAAGAGCAGCGGGAATTGTCGGAACGGCTGGAGACGATCGTTTCCGAGCGCGAGGACATCATCGAGGCGATCAGAAAACTGCGCCAGGCTATCCAGAGCCTCAATCGCGAGGGGCGCGAGCGGCTGCTGTCGGCCTTCGAGGTGGTCAACGGCCATTTCCAGCGGCTGTTTTCGCATCTGTTCGGCGGTGGCACGGCCGAGCTGCAGCTGATCGAGTCGGAAGATCCGCTGGAAGCTGGCCTTGAAATCCTCGCTCGCCCGCCCGGCAAGAAGCCGCAGACCATGACGCTGCTTTCCGGCGGCGAGCAGGCGCTGACGGCGATGTCGCTGATCTTCGCCGTCTTCCTCACCAATCCGGCGCCGATCTGCGTGCTCGACGAGGTCGACGCGCCGCTCGACGACCACAATGTCGAGCGCTTCTGCAATTTGATGGAAGAGATGGCGAAGACGACGGAAACCCGCTTCGTCATCATCACCCACAACCCGATCACCATGGCGCGCATGGACCGCCTCTTCGGCGTCACCATGGCCGAGCAGGGCGTCAGCCAGCTTGTGTCAGTCGACTTGCAAGCGGCCGAAGCGATGCGCGAGGCGAGCTGAGCTCACCTCTCAGGTTCGACGACTAATCCTACTTTTCCGGAGCAGTCGCCGGCGCCGTGTAGCGCCGCCTCACCGCGTCGATCACCAGCTTGCGGCTTTCGTCGGCCGACAACGCCTTGTTCTTCTCCGCCTCCGCCGTTTCTCGGGCGAGGTCCTTGTCCCTGATCTGCTGGCGGAACCATTTGGAATAATCGCCGGCGCGCAAATGGTGTTCCCATGTCTTGTCGTCGATGCCTTCCGCCATCTGCGCGAAAATGATGAGGTTGTGGGCCCTGAGGTTCATCGCCTTCTTCGGTCCGGTGAAATAGAAGCTGCCCGCCTCGTCGAGCTCGCCCTCGGCATATTTGCGGCTGTGCCTCTTTAGCGACTGGGCCGGCTCAATGGCCTTGACCGTGAACGGCGTCTTGCCGTCATGCGGACGCCAGAAAAGCACGCGGTCGCCTTTGGGCGATGGAATGTCCTTCGGCGCCGGGAGTCCCGTTTCCTTGCAGAAGGTCTTGATCACGCCCTTCGCCTTGGGGCCAAGCGCGATTACCGCCGTCACCAGGCCGAGCGCGTCAGTGGAGATTGCTTCGGGGTGGACGGTGATCAGCACCGTGCCGGGCAGCTCGATCGAAAGCACGGATCGTGTATCCCCGCGCCGCTTCGGTATCAAGTGGTGCGCCTCGTCGATGATCAGCCAGTGCGGCCTTGCGGTGCGATAGCGGATATTGCCGAGGCCGGGCAGCAATTCGGCGAAGAAGTCGGGCCGCTCGTCCACCTTCAGCGCCAGGCCGTTGACCACGACATTGTTTTGCGGCTTCTCGATCAGTTCCAGCAATTGCTCCTTGTTCGGCGCGGTCGAGGCGTTGCCGAGCGGCACCGCGCCCTTCAGCCCGTCATAGTCGCCCTCGGGGTCGAAAATGCAGAACTGCAAACCCTTCTCGACCAGCCGCTCGGTGAGCGCCGTGGCCAGGGTCGATTTGCCGATGCCCGAGCTGCCGGCGATCAGCACCGTTTCCATCGGCGACAGATAGATGTCCTTGCCGCGCGAAGTTCCGAGCAGCACGCCGCCCAAGCGCTTCTTGGCGATGAGGTGGTCGTGCTTGATCAGCTTGCGGATCAGTTCCTCGACGCCCTTGCCGCGCGCCTCCTTGGTGACGAGGTCGGCGGTTTCCTTGACGGCGGGCAGCGCGTTGGCCACCGCGACGCTGCAGCCCGAGGCCCTGAGGAAGGCGTGGTCGTTCTCGGCGTCGCCGACGGCCACGACATTGTGCCGCGACAGTTTCAGGTCTTCGAGCGCCGCCGCCAGCCCGGTCGCCTTGTTGACGCCCGAGGGCAGGATCATCACCGCGCCCTTGTTGAAGATGATCTCCAGCTCCAGCCCGAGCTTCTTGATGACGTCGAGCACGGTGGCCTGATGCGGTTCCCAGGTGGCGACGATCGATCGCCCTACCGAGAGCGGCTTCACGCCGCGCTTCTTGAGCTTTTCAATGAGATCCGCGGGGGGCGAGGGCGAGATCGTGCGTTCTTCCTCGCTGGCCGGCGTGTAGATGAGCGCGCCGTTTTCGGCCACGACCTTGTCGAACAGGGAAAGTTCGGGAAAGACTTCCTTCAGATCGGGCAGCTCGCGCCCGGTTACCAGGACGAGCTTTCGCCCGGATTTCTTCAGCTTCTCCAGCGCCGAGATCGTGCTCGCGGTGACCAGGCCATCATGCGCCAGCGTGCCGTCATAGTCGGTGGCCAATGCCATGAAATACATCGGTTGAGCCTCTCCATCGTCCGTTTTGCCGGTCGCCTGGAAAACCGGCCGGGTGGACAACAACGCCTGTTGGTGGAAAAGGTTTAAGCCGGGCACTGGATTTGTCGGGCTGGCGCCAGGTCCGTCCTGCATCGTGGCGGTCAACTCGCCAACACCAATGCAACGATCGGGCGCCAGGATCTCGATCCGCCCACTTGCCGCGCGGCAACGCCTTCGCTACTGCCATTCCATGGCAACGCACAAGCTCATCAACACCACGTGGCACAATGTCCTCGGGACGGTCGCGCCGGCGCTCACAATTGCATCCGGCGATGTCGTGATCACGGAGACGCTGGACGCTAGGGGCTTCGACAAGAACGGTGCGCGACCGGCTCATGGTCCAAACCCGATGAACGGCCCGGTCTTCGTGACGGGAGCCGAACCGGGCGATGCGCTCCGCGTGGACATCCTGCGCATGGATCCTATCCGCCCCTCCGGCTGGACGATCTCGTCGCTGGCCGCGAACGTTGTCGATCCCGAGGCTGCTCGCCAATTGCCGGCACGCGACAGAGCCGACTGGCTGATCGACCTGGAATCGCGAACCGTGAAGTTGCAGGAGCCGCCGCCGGGCCTTGAGAACTTCGTGCTGCCGCTCGAACCGATGATCGGCTGCTTTGGCGTGGCGCCCGCGATGGGCCAGGCTTTCTCCACCGCGACAAGCGCGGAGAATGGCGGGAACATGGATTATCGTGGCTTTCGGCCCGGCGCGACCGTTTGGTTTCCCGTTGCCGTGGAGGGCGCGCTTTTCTTTGCGGGCGATTGCCATGCAACGCAGGGCGATGGGGAGATCGTCGGAACCGGGATCGAGACCTGTTTTGAAGTGCAGCTACGCTTGAGCGTGGAAAAGAACAGGCGGTTGACATGGCCTCGCGGTGAAAACGAAACGCACATTTTCTCGGTCGGCAACGCTCGGCCGCTGGATCAGGCCCTTCAGCATGCGACCACGGACATGCTCAACTGGCTGACCAGCGATTATGGATTGTCCGCTGCCGCTGCATCGCATCTGATGGGACAGGTTGTCCGGTATCACGTCGGAAACGTCTTTGATCCTGCCTACACGATGGTCTGCCTTATCGAAAAGCGATGGCTTCCGAAACCGGTATCCGTCGGCTAAGGAGCGCGCGGCCCAAGGTGCGCCAACCGGAACCCGCTGCGTGGCTCCGGGCGGCATACATCAAACCGTCTGTGACGGCATGAAGCGGACGGTCGCCGAGCGGCTCTGGCCGGGCGCGGGCACCATGCAGCCGGTGCCTTCCTCAAGCCGGTTGAAGGCATCAGTGATGTTGGAGACCGGCTCGGCGCAGAAGAACGGCTCGCCTGGCGGTGTGTAGAGCACCAGGAAATCGAGCGGTGCTTCGGCCTCGATGTCCAACAGCCGCCCTTCATCCGGCCAGGTGATGCGCGCACGGCGTGTCCATCCGGTGAAGACCGTGTCGAATGCGGCCTCCGCGACGTCGAAGCCCGTGGTCGGATTGGCGCCCGCGGGCGGCGAAACATGGCGCGTCGGCAGAACCTCGGCGTCGGTTTCCCACATCCCGGTGACATCGGCCTGGATATGCGTCCACGGCGTGGCGGGAAAATAGGGATGAAGCCCGAACCCGGCCGGCATGGGCGTGTCCGAGAGGTTGCGCAGCGAGATCCGGATGCTCAGGCAGCCCCGTAGGAGTCCGATCCTCTGCTCGGCCTCGTAGCTCCAGGGCCAGATCGGCATCGTGGCGATAGTGCAGGATCGCCCTGGCTTGCTGGTGTCCGGCCAGCGTCCACGGCCGTCGCCAGCCATGGCCGTGCTCATAATGCGGGTCGTCTGGTCGCGTCGGCAACTCCATGGTTCGGCCGGCGAAGCTGAAGCGGCCGCCCCTTACGCGATTGGAGTAGGGGACGAGCGGAAAGCAGGCGATCGCGCCCGCGTCGTTGCTGTCGAGCGCGGCGGGCGGGACGTAGCCAGTCGACGACATGCCCATTTTTCCGCCAGCGATATGACGCCAGCGCGCCGCCGGCGGCCGGGGCGATCTCGACCGTCGCCAGACCGTCGGTGATCCTGACCAGGCCGTCCGCGCCTCTTGTCTCAAAATTTCCGTCCATCCTCTCTCCGGCGGCTTGACTCTCATCTGTGGCTGCATAAAGACATATCATATGAATAGTATGAAGAATACAAAATCCTTCAGCACCGCACGCACGTCGCGGGTCGTCGCGGCGGTCGCCAGCGGTTCGACGGCGCTGCATGCGACGGTCGTCGAGCAGATCGGGCTGCGCATCGTCCAGGGCGATTTCCTGCCGGGCGAGGCACTCCCCAACGCCGATGATTCCAGTGAGATGCTGGGCGTCAGCCGCACGGTGCTGCGCGAGGCCATCAAGGTTCTGGCGGGCAAGGGGCTGGTCGAGTCGCGCCCGAAGACCGGCACCCGGGTGCGCCCACGCTCCGACTGGAATTTCCTCGATCCGGACGTCCTTTCATGGCGCTACGCGGCGGGCGTCAGCGCCGAGGACGTCACCGCCCTTTTCGAGCTGCGTCGGGCGATCGAGCCGATGTCGGCCGCGCTTGCGGCCAAGCGCGCGACGCCGGCGCAGCTTGCCGATCTCAACGCCGCTCTCGCCGAAATGGAGGCCGTGGGCGACGACGGCGACCGCTTTGCCAAGCCCGACCTCGTCTTCCACCAGACCATCCTGCGCATGACAGGCAACGAGCTGATCGGCTCGCTGGCAGCGCTGGTGGAAACGGCCCTGATGATGAGCTTCCGTCTCTCCAACGACAACCCGGAGGGGCAGCGCCACTCGCTGCCGCTGCATCGCGAGGTAGCCGAGAAGATCGCCGCCGGCGATGGAAGCGGCGCGCAGCAGGCGCTTCTCGTCCTCATCGACAACGCCGAGGAAGACGTTCGCCGCAGCGTCGAGAACCGCAACAGGCGCCGTAAGGAGCAGAGATCGTGAGCGAAAGACGAAAGCTGCGGTCGACAGCCTGGTTCGGCGGTGAAGGCAAGAACGCCTTCATGCACCGCAGCTGGATGAAGAACCAGGGCATTCCGGACGATGCGTTCGACGGTCGCCCGGTGATCGGCATCTGCAACACCTGGTCGGAACTGACCCCGTGCAATGCGCATTTGCGGGCGCTTGCCGATCACGTCAAGCGCGGCGTCTATGAGGCCGGCGGCCTGCCGGTCGAATTTCCCGTGACATCGCTCGGCGAAAGCAACATGCGCCCGACCGCGATGCTGTTCCGCAATCTGGCGAGCATGGACGTCGAAGAGTCCATTCGCGGCAACCCCATCGACGGCGTCGTGCTCATGGTCGGCTGCGACAAGACCACGCCGTCGCTGCTGATGGGGGCGGCGTCGTGCAACCTGCCGACCATCGCCGTGTCGGGCGGCCCGATGCTGAACGGCAAGTTCCGCGGCCAGGACATCGGCTCCGGCACCCATGTCTGGAAATTCGCCGAGGACGTGAAGGCGGGGCGCATGAAGGTCGAGGACTTCCTCGCCGCCGAGCAGGGCCAGAGCCGCTCGGCCGGCAGCTGCATGACCATGGGCACCGCGTCCACAATGGCCAGCATGGTCGAGGCGCTTGGCATCGGCATGCCGGACAATGCCGCCATACCGGCGGTCGACTCGCGCCGTGGCGTGCTTGCGCAGCTCGCCGGACGGCAGATCGTCGACCTTGTGCACCGGGACGTGACGATGTCGCAAATCCTCACCCGGCAGGCCTTCGAGAACGCCATCCGCGTCAACGGCGCCATCGGCGGATCGACCAACGCCGTGCTGCACCTCATAGCGATCGCGCATCGCGTCGGCGTCGATCTCAGCCTCGACGACTGGGATCGCCTTGGCCGCGATGTGCCGACCATCGTCGACCTGATGCCGTCGGGCCGGTTCCTGATGGAAGATTTCTACTACGCCGGGGGGCTGGCTGCGGTCATGGCGTCGCTGGATGGGGCGGGGTTTCTCCATCGCGACGCCATGACCGTCAGCGGAAAGACGATCGGCGAGCTGGTCGACGGCGCGCCGAACTACAACAGCGAGGTGATCCGGCCGCTCGACCGGCCGCTGACCAGGGAAGGCGGCATATCGGTGCTGCGCGGCAACCTTGCGCCCGACGGCGCCGTCATAAAGCCCTCGGCGGCGACGCCGGCGCTGATGCAGCACCGGGGCAGGGCGGTGGTCTTCGAGAATATCGAGCACTACTACGCCCGCATCGACGACCCGGACCTCGACATCGACGCCTCGTCGGTGATGGTGCTCAAGAATTGCGGGCCGCGCGGCTATCCGGGCATGGCTGAGGTCGGCAACATGCCGCTGCCGGCCAAGCTCCTGAAACAGGGTGTTTCCGACATGGTCCGCATCTCCGATGCGCGCATGAGCGGCACCGCCTACGGCACCGTGGTCCTGCATGTTGCTCCCGAGGCTGCAGCGGGTGGCGCGCTTGCCCTGGTTCGCGACGGCGATCTCATCGATCTCGACGTGGCCGGCAGGCGCCTCGAGCTGCTGGTTTCCGACGAGGAGCTTGCCGCGCGCCGCCGCGACTGGAAGCCGCCGGCGCCACCCGAGGGCGGCTACCAGAGCCTCTATGTCGAGCGCGTCCTGCAGGCCGATCAGGGCTGCGATTTCGATTTCCTTGTCGGGCGCCGCGATGCCGGCATCCCCCGCCATTCGCATTAGGGTGCCGCAATGAGCGACGAGACCGGGAGCTATGCGATCTACCCCAGCCTGCGAGGCCGCAGCGTCTTCATAACCGGCGGCGGCAGCGGCATCGGCGAGAGCCTCGTGCGCCATTTCTGCGCGCAAGGCAGCCGCGTCGCCTTCGTCGACCTGGCGGTGGAGCCTTCCCGACAGCTGGTGGCGGCGGTCGCGGCGCAGGGCCATCCCGAACCGCTGTTCATTCCCTGCGACCTGCGCAATGTCGAGGCCCTGCAGGCGGCGGTCGAGCAGGCGAGGGACCGCAACGGTCCCATCCAGGCTCTCTGCAACAATGCCGGTAATGACGACCGCCACCAGACCGCCGATGTCAGCGTCGCCTATTGGGACGACCGCATGGCCGTCAACCTGCGCCACCAGTTCTTCGCCGCGCAGGCGGTGCGCCCGCAGATGAAGGCCCTTGGTGGCGGCTCGATCATCAATTTCGGCTCGATCACCTGGATGGTCGGCGACCCGGATTGTCCCGCCTATGTGACGGCGAAGGCGGCCGTCTACGGCATGACGCGGGCGCTTGCCCGCGAACTTGGCCCCGAGCGCATCCGCGTCAACTGCATGGTGCCGGGCTGGGTGATGACGGAGCGCCAGATGCGTCTGTGGCTGACGCCGGCCGGCGAGCGCCAGATCGAGGAAAGGCAATGCCTGCCCGATCGGCTGCAGCCTTCCGACATTGCGCGCATGGCGCTGTTCCTGGCCGCCGATGACAGCCGCATGTGCTCGAGCCAGCAATTCATCGTCGACGGCGGCTGGGTGTGACCCGGCGAGAAGGAAAAAGGTAGGTTCATGCGTCTCGTTCAGTTCAACTTGCCCGATGGCAGCCGTCATGTGGGCCGCGTCAGCGCCGACGGCGATCAGCTCCACATCCTTCTCGGCACCAACACGGTTCTCGAACTTGCCACTGCGGCTATTGCCGAGGGCAGGTCCATCGCGTCGCTCGTCGAGGAGCGGACCGGCGGCGAGAAAGTCGATTACGACCAGCTGCTGCGCGAAGGCCGGGTTCTCGCTCCGGTCGATCATCCGGAGCCGGCGCGTTTCCTCATCACCGGCACGGGCCTGACGCATACGGGAAGCGCGGCCGCGCGCGACAAGATGCATGTGCTGACCCATGGCGAGGACGCCGCCGAATCCGACTCGCTTAAGATCTTCCGCATGGGGCTGGAGGGTGGCAAACCCGCGCCGGGAGAGCTGGGCGTCCAGCCGGAATGGTTCTTCAAGGGCGTCGGCACCTGCGTCGTCCCGCCTGGTGCCGCGCTGCCGCTGCCGGCCTTCGCCAAGGCGGGTGCCGAGGAAGCTGAGATCGTCGGCCTCTACCTCAACGGACCGGACGGCCGCCCCTATCGCATCGGCTACGCGCTAGGCAACGAGTATTCCGACCACGTGACCGAGGCCGAGAACTATCTCTATCTCGCGCACTCGAAGCTCCGCTCCTGCTCGATCGGTCCCGAGTTGCTGATCGGCGAGCTGCCGCCGGAGGTGCGCGGGCATTCCCGCATCCGGCGGGACGGCGCCGTCATCTGGGAACAGGAATTCCTCTCCGGCGAGACGCACATGTCGCACTCGATCGCCAATCTCGAGCACTACCATTTCCGCTACCCGATGCACCGCCGGCCAGGCGATCTGCATGCCTATTTCTTCGGCGCGGCGGTGATGAGCTACGCCTCCGGCATCAAGACGGCGCCGGGCGACGAATACGAGATCCAGGCGCCGGAATTCGGCAAGCCGTTGCGCAACCGGATGCAGGCGGTGCCGGACGAGGGGCTGGTGGCCGTCACCCCGCTGTGACGGCAAGACCCGCGGACTGAGATCATCACAAACAACAATGGGAGAATGATCATGCTACTGAAGAGACTGCTTCTAGGGATAGCGGGTGCCGGCCTCGGCATCGGCCTGATGGCGTCGTCGGCGCTCGCGGCGAACCTGCGCGTGCTGGCCTGGGATGGCTATGCCGACGCCGATTGGGTCAAGGACTTCACCGCCGAGACCGGCATCGGCGTCGATGTCGTCTTCATCGGCAGCGACGACGAGATCTGGGCCAAGATCAAGGGCAGCGAGGGGCAGGACTTCGATGTCTTCGCCGTCAACACCGCGCAGCTGCAGCGCTACATCAAGGCCGACCTCGTCACGCCGATCGACCTGTCGAAGCTTCCCAACCAGAAGGACACGCTGCCGCGCTTCCGCGACATTACCAAGGTCAGCGGCGACACCAAGGACGGCAAGGTCTACGGCATCCCGTTCTGCTTCGATTCCATCGGCCTGATCTACGACACCGACAAGGTGAAGCCGGCGCCGACATCGATGTCCGTGCTGTGGGATCCGGCTTACAAGGGCAAGGTGCTGGCCTATGACAATGGCGAGCACAATTTCTCCTTCACCGCGCTGACGCTGGGCTACAAGGACCCGTTCAACCTCAGCGCCGAGCAGATGGCGGCGGTCAAGGCCAAGCTGGTCGAGCTGAAGGGCAATGTGCTCAGCTTCTACACCACCGCCGACGAGGCCCAGCAGATCTACCAGAACAACGACGTCGCCCTGATCTGGGCCAATTACGGCCAGCAGCAGGTCAAGGCCTTGCAGAAGATCGGCGCCCACGTCGCCTACATCAATCCGAGCGAAGGCGCGCTCGCCTGGCTCGACAACTGGGTCGTCTCGAAGGGCGTTCGCGACAAGGACGCGGCCGAGAAGTGGATCGACTTCATGCTGAGCAAGAAGGTGAGCGGCGCCTTGTCCGAGCGCACCGGCTTCGGCAACACCGTGGTCGAGTCGAGCAGTGCCGGCGGCAACGACAAGCTGGTCTGGCTCAACAATGTCGAGGACCCGACCAAGCGCTCCGACCTGTGGAACGAGATCAAGGCGGCGCCTTGAGCCACCCTCGCGATCCTTGAGGACCTGGCGGTCCAGGCCGGACCGGACCGCCGACACGCTATTCTTGAAAGTCAGCCATGAACCAGACCAGCGACCTTCTCACGCTGCGCTCAGTCTCTAAGTCCTATGGCACGGTTCCCGTGCTCTACGACATCGACCTTGCGATCCGCGATGGCGAGTTCTTGACGGTGCTGGGACCGTCCGGTTCGGGCAAGACCACGGTGCTCAGGCTGATCGGCGGCCTGGAGCCGCTGACTTCGGGCGAGATCCGCCTCGACGGCCGGGACATCAGCGGCATGCCGATCAACCGGCGGCCCTTCAACACCGTGTTCCAGGACTATGCGCTGTTCCCGCATCTCACCGTCGCCGGCAATGTCGGCTACGGCCTGTCGGTCCGCCACGTGGCGCGCAAGGAGATCGCGCGCCGCGTCGCCGAGGCCCTGGAATTGGTCCAGCTCGGGCGGTTCGCCGACCGCTTTCCAGCCCAGCTTTCCGGCGGCCAGCGGCAGCGCGTGGCGCTCGCTCGCGCCCTGATCTGCCAGCCCCGGCTCGTTCTGCTCGACGAGCCGCTCGCGGCCCTCGACCTCGAGCTGCGCCGGCAGATGCAGGAGTTCCTGAAATCCATCCAGCGCGAGGTCAAGACCACCTTCCTGTTCGTCACCCACGACCAGGAGGAAGCCATCGGCATGGCCGACCGGATCTGCGTCATGCAGGCCGGCCATATCCGCCAGCTCGGCAGCCCGCACGAGCTCTATTACAAGCCGAACTGCGAGTTCGTGGCGCGGTTCTTCGGCGAGAACAATCTCGTGGCAGGCACGCTGGATGAGACGCAGGGCGAATTCCGCGCGATCGAGACGGCGCTCGGCCGGCTGGTCTGTTCGGTCGCCGGCCAGCCGCATCTCAAGGCCGCCGCGACCGGCGCCAGCGGCTTCGCCGCCTTCCGCCCCGAAGCGCTGCGCCTTGCCGGCGATGGCGATGCCGGCAACCGTCTTTCCGGCACCGTTGCCGATCTTGCCTTTGCCGGCTCCTCGACGGTCGCCACCATCACGGCCGGGGGCGATGCCGCGCAGCGCCTCAGGCTGCGCTTTCCAAGCCGGGTGGAGGGCAGCGCGCTGAGAACCGGCGAGACCGTGGCGCTTTCCTTCGCGCCGCACGAAGGCCATCTGGTGCTGGCATGAAGAGCGCTGGCCTGGCGCGTCCCGACGCCATCCGCTGGCCGCCGCTGGTCACCGCGCTTGCCTTCGCGCTGCCGGTGGTGTTCGTCCTGGTGCCGCTGGCGATCTTCCTGGTCTACAGCTTCTTCAGCGTCGACCAGGGCCAGATCGTCTACGCGCCGACGCTTGCCAACTATCTCCGCTTCTTCACCGATCCCGTCTTCCTCCCGGTGTTCTGGCGCACCATCGTGCTCTGCCTCTCGGTGGCGGTGATCTCGATCCTGCTCGCCTATCCGACAGCCTATTTCCTGACCACGCTGCGCGGCCGCTGGCGTTACGCCCTGCTGATGCTGCTCATGGTGCCGCTCTTGATGAGCTACGTCATCAAGATCTACGCGATCCGCAGCATTCTCGGCCTCAATGGTTTTCTCAACAAGGCGCTGGTCGGACTTGGCATTCTCGCCGAGCCGTCGAACCTCTTCGTCTTCAACATGAACGCCATCCTGCTCACGCTGACGCTGCTTTTGATCCCCTTCGCGATCTTGCCGATCTTCCTGGCGCTCGAGCGCATCCCGCAGGTGCTCTTGCGCGCCTCCGACGATCTCGGCGCAAGCAGCCTGCAGACGTTCCTGCGCATCACCTTGCCGCTTTCCCTGTCCGGCGTCGCCTCGGCGGCGAGCTTTGTCTTCGTGCTGGCGATCGGCGATTTCCTGACGCCGCAGATGGTCGGCGGCATCAGCGGCTTCACCTTTGGCCGCATCCTCTACAGCCAGTTCGGCACTGCCTATAACTGGCCCTTCGGCGCCGCTCTGTCGGTGGCGCTGGCCGTCGTGGTGATCGTCGCGATCCTTCTCGGCGAGCGCTTCGGGCGCAATCGGGGGGCCTCGCTTTGATCGCCACGCCGCGCCTCTCCACCATCCTTCTCGCCGCGATAACCGTCCTGGTCGCGGCGCTGCTCTACAGCCCGCTTTTCGTGCCCATCGCGTCGTCCTTCTTTCCCGTGGCGCGTGGCGAGGTCGACTGGTCGTCACCGACGGTCGAGACCTATGTCGCATTGGCTGGGAATCACGAGATTCTTTCCGCCCTTCGCACCACGCTCGTCGTCGGCGTCTGCACGGTCGTCCTCTCCGTCGTCAGCGGCACATTGCTGGCCCTCTATTATCATGGCCGCCGCGCCGGCCGCTCGCTGCTGCAGTTCATTGTCTTCCTGCCGTTCCTGATGCCGCCCATCATCAGCGGCCTGGCGCTGCTGATCTTCTTCCGTGAGATCGGGCTCGAACGCTCGCTGCTGACGGTCGTCATAGGCCATACGGTCTTCGTGCTCGCCATCGTCTACCGCACGGTGCTGACGCGCCTGCAGTCGATGAGCCGCACGCTGGTCGAGGCCTCCTACGACCTCGGCGCGACCAAATGGCAGACGTTCTGGCGCGTCATCCTACCCAACCTGTCGAGCGCGATGGTCGGCGGCGCCATCCTGGCTTTCGCTCTGTCATTCGACGAGACCATGATCACCATTCTGGTCACCGGCACCCAGACGACGCTGCCGGTACGGCTGTGGGCGATGATGCGACTGGGTTTCTCGCCGGATATCAACGCGCTGGTGGCGCTGATCCTGATGTTCACCGTCTTGCTCTGCGCCCTTGCGGCCAGGTTCCTCGTTCCGAAGCAGATCGCCACGCAGCGCAGTTGAAACGGCGCTTATCCTGCGCTGGGCGGTGCCCGGGGCGGAGCCGGCCGGCTGTGCGAGGGTATGGCTGGGGCGCCAGGATTCGAACCTGGGAATGTCGGTACCAAAAACCGATGCCTTACCGCTTGGCGACGCCCCAGCAGGCGGGGCATGCCCGCTTGCGCGCGGCCTTATAGGACGGGGCGGCGCAAAGCTCAATGCCGCAACATCAACTAAAAGCGGCTGCGACGGAGGTCGCCATTTGCTGGCAGTTCGTCGCTGATCGCCAGCGGCGTGTCCCGGGCCGCGTGCGGCCGCGCATCTGCCTCGCCCGCCTGGCCGACATCGGAGCAATCCTGCTTCCGCGAAGCCGACGATGTGGCTTTGCTCACGCCTGGGCCACACGTGCACGGCAATCCTGCAGGACCGCCGCAAGCGTCTCCTCGAAGGGATGCTCGGGCGCCCAGCCAAGCAGGGTGCGGGCGCGGGTCGCATCGCCGACGATGCATGGCAGGTCGCTTGGCCGCATCCGCAAGGGATCCTGCTCCACGAGGATCTTGACGCGGCTCTGCGCCAGCAGCAGATCCAGAATGTCTGCCATGCGCCAGGACAGGCCGGACGCAAGGTTGAAGATGGTGTTCGGCGCAAGCTTGTTGCTGTTCAAGACGGCGCGCGCATAGGCATTGGCGATGTCGCGCGCATCCAGGAAGTCGCGCCTGGCGTCGAGATTGCCGACGCGGATCACCTGCGGGGCCAGGCCTGCTTCGATCCGCGCGATCTGCATGGCGAAGGCCGGCACCGCGAATGCCTCGGTCTGGCCTGGTCCCGTATGGTTGAACGGACGCATCCGAACGCATTTCAACCCACGGTATGACAGCGCGCCGAGCGCGAGGTCGGCCGCGGCCTTGGTCGCGGCGTAGTCGTCGATCGGGGCAAGCAGCGTGCTTTCGTCGAGCGGTCGTCCGGTCTTCGCGCTTTCGCCATAGACCAGGCCGGATCCGACATGGATCAGCCAGCAGTCCGGCGCCTTGTCGAGGATGGCATTTGCTACGTTGAGCGCGCCGTCCACATGGATGCGCCAGGTGTTCTGCGGATCCGCCCGGGCGGCATCGAGGGCTGCGAGCGCCGCCATGTGGATGACATGCGTTGGCCGGTGGCGGGCAATGGCGTCCTGGAC
>NZ_RZRX01000114.1:0-18940 GCF_003997405.1 Mesorhizobium sp. M2A.F.Ca.ET.042.01.1.1 | reverse complement strand
CGAGCATGCTGAATATTCCGGGTCTCGGGCAGACGTCGCCCAAGACGACGCGCAGCACGGTTTCCTCGCCGCTCGCGAGCTGATCGGCATAGGTCCGGAGATGCTCCAACTCGCGGATCGCCAGCTGCGCTCGCGCATGGAACAGGCGGCCCTCGGCGGTCAAGCTCACCCGGTACCCGCTGCGATCAAGCAGCGTTAGACGAAGTTGCTCTTCAAGCCGGGCGATGGCGGCGAACACGGAGGGATGAGTCCGGTGCAAAGCCTTGGCTGCGGCCTGAAAGCTGCCTTGAGCGGCGACCGCGTCGAAACATCTGAGATCGTGAAGCTTTAGGCCATCCATAGTCGGAAAGTCCTACAGGGATTGTTCAATCATAGTAATTTTCTTCGATGATTGCCACGCCTAGCTTTGCGTCATCGAAAGCGCAAACGCGCCAATGGATGAGGACCAAAATGACCGACACACTTCACTTCACCACGGGCGATGGCATCCGCATCGCCTACAGGCTGGACGGTCGGGAAGACCGGCCGGTGCTGGTGCTTTCCAATTCCATCGCCACGACGTTCCATATGTGGGACGGCCAGGTTCCGGAACTCGCCAGATACTTCCGGGTGCTGCGCTATGATTTTCGCGGCCATGGCGGCTCCGACGCGCCGGCCGGTGCCTATTCGCTCGACCGTCTCGGCCGCGACGTGCTGGAACTGCTCGATTTCCTCGGCCTTGCGCGCGTCCATTTCCTCGGCCTGTCGCTGGGCGGTTTCGTCGGCCAGTGGCTGGGCATCCATGCACCGGAGCGCATCGAGCGCCTGATCCTCTCCAACACCTCGCCGCATCTCGGGCCGGCGTCCTATTTCGACGAGCAGATACGCAACGTGCTTGCGGCGAGCAATCTCTCGGCCACCGCGGACATGTTCATGCGCAACTGGTTCCCGGCCTCGATGCTTGCCGGCTGGGACGAGACGGTCGCGCCCTTCCACGCCGCGATTCTCGCCATGTCGCCGCAAGGCCTCGCCGGATGCTTCGCCGCCGTCCGCGACGCCGATCTGCGCCGCCCGATTTCCCTGATCACCGCGCCGACGTTGGTCATCGGCGGCGAGGACGACAAGGTGACGCTGGCGAGCCACAGCGAGGCCATCGCGGCCGCGATCCCCGGCGCCGAGCTTCTTCTGCTCCCCGGTGTCCATCTGCTCAATGTCGAGCGTCCGATGGAGTTCATGGAAGCGGTGCTGGGCTTCCTGGGCGCAGTTCCCAATAGCGAGGCAGCTGTGTCCAATCACTTACCGGCGCCCTGCTAGCGATCGGCTAATGCCATACGCGCCTTCGTGCCGGGACCATAGGTGACGATTAGCGATCGCCAATCGTCACTTTGTTGATCTTCGTACCGTGCGGGAGGTCTTTTACTTGCCGGTGAATCTGGCCGGCTATGTGTACTTTGACCACGAAGAGAGTCTTTTCGATTTGCTTAGCGGACATTTCGCCACCGAGTACGGGTGGCGTTTCGAAGTCGTAACATTCGCCGTCCGCCAGGACCAATCCCTTCTTTCGTGCCGCCGCCGCTAAGCCAGCCAGCAACAGTTCGTCGCGACGACCAGGATCGGCGAGCTGGGCTATAAGCGCCGGCCACGTTTTCGACACTTGGGTCGATCGGCCTCCGATCATGTCCAGCAATTTGATGGAACCATCGGGAGCCCGGAAGAAAATGTCGCCGAATGCAGAGACTGCGGTGGGCTCCAGGCCATCAAGCCCAATCCACTTCCAGCCGTCCAGCGCTTCCCAGACATCCTTCTTGGATGGCTCGATAAACAGATACTGGAGACCGTCCGGCCATGGGTTTCCGGCAGCTTGTGCATTCGGCTTCGAAACAGAATTCCCGAAGACAGAAGAAATAAAGCGAGAAAAAGAATTAGCCATACCCCACCCCTGCAACATCACACACTTATCGCAGAATGATCGGCGATCAAACGTCGTCACCGAGTCGCCGGTGATGGCCGTCGCCCCACGCCAGTTTTTGCGCTAGATAGAGCCAAGCTCAAGCGGCGAGGGGGGGAATGCGGATCAAGGTCGTCGGAACCGGCAGGGCGGTACCGGCTGAGCGGGTGACGACGCGCGCGCTGGAAGAACGGCTCGGCCTTGGCCAGGGCACGCTGGAAACCGTCGCCGGCGTCATCGAGCGCTATGTCTGCCAGGCCGAATCACAGATCGATCTCGCTTGCGCCGCGGCATCGCTCGCGCTTGAGGATGCCGGCCTAGAGCCCGGTGCCCTGGATCTGATCATCGGCGGCTGCGGCGTACCTTACCAGCCGCTGCCGGCGACCGCGCCGCTGGTCATGCAGCGCCTCGGGCTGGCGGACGGCTCGGCCGCCGCCTTCGACGTCAACAGCACCTGCCTCGGCTTCCTCACCGCCTTCGAAACCGCCGGGCGCATGATCGAGGCCGGGCAATGCGAGACGGCCTTGGTGTTCTCGTCCGAAGTCGCCTCGCGCGCGCTGCCGTGGCAGGACGCGCCGGAGATCGCCGCGCTCTTCGGCGACGGCGCTGCGGCGGCGGTCCTGCGCAAGGCCGGGCCGGGCGAGGGCAAGGTGGCGGCGACCCTGATGCGCACTTATCCTTCCGGCTGGGAAGCCTGCGGCATCGGTTCGGGCGGCACGCGCTTCGATTTCCGCAAGGAGCAGGAAGCGTTCGCGGCGCACAGCCTGTTCCACATGGACGGCAAGGAACTGTTCCGGCTTACCGCGCGCCACTTCAACGGCTTCGTCGACACTCTGCTGGAGCGTGCCGGCTGGCGGCGCGACGATGTCGATCTCGTCGTGCCGCATCAGGCGAGCCCCTTCGCGCTTGCGCATATGGCGCGCCAGACCGGCTTTGCGCCGCAAAAGCTGGTCGACATCTCTGCCCGCTTCGGCAACCAGATCGCCGCGTCCACGCCCTTCGCGCTCGACGTCGCGCGCCGCGAGGGCCGCGTGGCGTCCGGCATGAAGCTGCTCTTCCTCGGTACTTCCGCCGGCGTCTCCTTCGGCGGCATGGCGCTGGAGGTCTAAGCGATGGCCGTCCTCGTCACCGGCGCCAGCGGGTTCCTGGGCTCCCATGTGCTCCAGCGGCTGGCCGCTTCCGGCACGCTGGCGCTCGGGCTCGGCCGCGATGAAACGCGTTGCGCGGCGCTCGAAGCGGCCGGCCATCGCATCATCCGCCACGATCTCGCGCAGCCGCTCGATGCAGCCCTCGACCCCAGGCTGGGCAGGGTCGAGCGGATCATCCACTGCGCGGCGCTTTCGTCGCCCTTCGGACGCCTCGCGGATTTCGAGGCGGCCAATGTCACGGCAACGCGCAACCTTGTCGATTTCGCCATGCGGCAGGGCATCAGCCGTTTCGTCCACATCTCCAGCCCGTCCGTCTGCTTCGCCTTCCGCGACCAGCTTGGCCTTGCCGAGGACGCGGCCTTGCCGGAGCCGGTCAATCACTATGCACGCACCAAGCGCGAGGCCGAAAAGATCGTGCTCGGCGAGCCCGATGTTCATCCTGTGGTGCTGCGGCCACGCGGCATCTACGGCAAGGGCGATCGGGCGCTGCTGCCGCGCCTGATCAAGGCGGCGAAAAGCCGGCCGCTGCCGCTGTTTCGCGACGGCCGGGCGGCCATCGACCTCACTTATGTCGACGATGTCGTCGATGCGGTAATGGCGGCGCTCGCCGCACCTGGCGAAGCCGAGGGTCGAATCTTCAACATCTCCGGCGGCGAGATGCTGCCGGTCCGCCGCATCGCCGACGCGGCCTGCATCCGCGCCGGCTTGCACGCGCGCTGGCGGCCGATGCCGCTCGCGCCAGCGATGCTGGCGGCGGGCTTGATAGAAGCAGTGGCGCTGCGGTTGCCCGGCCGGCCAGAGCCGCCGGTCACCCGCTATGGGCTCGGCCTCTTTGCCTATGCGCAAAGCCTCGATCTTTCCAAGGCGAAACGCGTTCTCGGCTGGACGCCGAAAATCTCGTTTGAACAAGGGCTCGACCGTACCTTTGCCGGCGGGGCCAGGCCATGAAGCTCGTCTTCGCCAACAGCGCCTTGGTCAAGGCCGCCGAGCGGCTGATCCTGCGCGGCGGCACCTGGCAAAGCGTCAGGCTGCGTGTCCGCTACGGGCTGTTCTTTCACCCCGCCGCCGGACCGGTGCTGGTCGACACCGGCTACACGCCGGAAGCGCTGAGCGGCGAGCGTCGCGGCCGGATGCTTCGGCTCTACGGCGCGCTGCTGAAACCTCAGCTCAATGCCGACGAGCAGGTTCTGTCGGTGCTACGCCGTTTCGGCCTGTCGCCTGACGATATCCGCACAGTCATCGTCACCCATTTTCACGCCGACCACATTTCCGGCCTGTCGCTGTTCCGCAACGCGCGTTTCATCGCCAGCGACACCGCCTGGGCGCGGGTCAAGGCGCGCACGCCGCGCCAGAATTTGCGCCATGGCGTCTTCACCGAATTGTTTCCCGCCGACTTCGAGTCGCGGCTCGACGGACTATCCGGCAAGCTGCGCATCGAGCCTCGCGGCGACATGCCGGGCGGCACGGATCTCTTCGGCGACGGCAGCGTCGCCGCGGTTGATCTTCCAGGACATGCCGATGGCCAGTTCGGCCTGTTGTTCAATCGCCTCGAGCGACCGCTGCTCTATGCCGTCGACGTGCAATGGCTGCTCGCCGCTTTGATCGAGAACCGCACGCCCGGTTTCCCGGCCACCCTGATCGCCGAGGATGCGGCGGCCATCGAGCCGACCAGCGCCATGCTGCGCCGCTTCCTCAGCACGGGCGGCGAGGTGATGCTCTGCCATGATCCCGCGCCGACGCCTTATGACCTCGCGCCGGAGATTGCATGAACCGGCTGGCCGAAGCGGTAGGATCTTTCGCTCTGACGCGCTGGGTGTCGCGCAAGAGCCGCGCGGATTTCGAGCGCTGGCAGGCAGGCGCCTTGCGCCGCTTCCTCGACCGCGCCCTGCCGCGCGCACCCTTTTACGGCAAGGCGCCGTCGCGTCTCACCGATCTGCCGGTCACCGACAAGGCGCTGCTGATGGCGCGCTTCGACGAATTCAACATCCACGGCCTCACCGCCGCGCAAGCCTGGGCGGCGCTGGCGCATGACGGCCGCGCCGGCACGCTCACCGTCGGCGCCAGCACTGGCACCTCTGGTAATCGCGGCCTGTTCGTAATTTCGGAAGCGGAGAAATACCGCTGGCTGGGAACGATCCTCGCCAAGGCGGCGCCCGACCTTATCTGGCGCGGCATGCGCGTCGCCGTCGTCCTGCCGCAGAACACTGGGCTCTATGACAGCGCCCGCACATCGCGCCTGATCAAGCTTGCCTTCTTCGATCTGACCTTGGGGCCGGAAAGCTGGCGCGCCGCGCTCGAAGCCTTCGACCCAACAGTCATCATCGCGCCGCCAAAGATCCTGCGGCATTTTGCGTCCGAGAACTTCCAGCTCCGGCCCAAGCGCGTTTTTTCCGCCGCCGAGACGCTCGATCCGGTCGACCGTCCGGTTATCGAGAATTTCTTCCGGCTGCCGCTCGATCAGATCTATATGGCGACGGAAGGCCTGTTCGCGGTGACCTGCAGACAGCGCGGCCTGCATCTTGCCGAAGACTCCGTCTTCTTCGAATTCGAGCCGGCGGGCGAGGGGCTGGTGACGCCGCTGGTGACGGCCTTTCGCCGACGGACACAGATAATGGCCCGTTACAGGATGAACGACCTGTTGCGCTTGTCCAAAGAACCTTGTCGGTGTGGTTCGCCGCTGCGCTGCGTCGATGAGATCGTCGGCCGCATGGACGATGCTTTCCGATTCACGTCGCTGGACGGCCCGATCCTGGTCACGCCCGATGTGCTGCGCAACGCGGTGCTCAAAGCCGATCGCCGCATCGACGATTTCCGCCTCGTCCAGACCGGGCCGGAGAGCATCGAGTTCGGGCTTCCGCCGACGCTCCCGGACGATGCGGCGGTGGCCGCGCATCAGGCAGTTCGCGCGCTCCTGGAAATGCGAAAGGCCGCCGCCACCGTGACGCTCGTCCGCGCGCCGCTGCCGTTGGAAACAGGCCGCAAGCTGCGCCGCGTCGAATGCCGCCTGGAGCCGGCGCGATGAGCGGCGCGGCGACGATGGAAAGGCCCGTGCAGCAGGCCGACCGCGTCGAGAACAAGCCGGCGAAGGTCGCGGCTTTCGTAAGCCTCTTCAGCGAGGTGCCGGTGCGAGATCTCATCGCCAACCTCAAGACCAAGGTGGAGACCTTCGAAATTGCCGGCCGCGTTTTTCCGCTGACGCTGAACGACGCCGATGATGCGCCCAACTGCTATATCTGCTGCCCGACCAGCGCCTATATCGACTACGCGATCGACGAGACGCGCAACTTCGCCGCCCACCCGCTGTTGCGGCGCGCGCTCAACGCGTTGATCAGGGCCTGCGCGCCTTTGGTGAGGGCAAGCGGCCTCGACCATCAGGCGCAGGTCAACAACTGGCTCTATTCGACCAATCAGGTGCCGCTGCTCAACCGGCCGACAGTCGCGTCGCTGCGCTCGGCCTTGACCGCGCGTTTCCCCGATCGCGCCATCGTCATCCGTTCGTTGAACGACATCGCCGATCCGGCGACGATTGCCGTCTTGAAGGCCGAGGGGTTCCGCATGCTGGCGGCGCGCCAGATCTACATCTTCGCCGACCGCAGCGCGGCGCCCGCCGTGACGCGCGACATGAAGCGCGATCGCGCCCGCCTGCGCGCGACACCGTTCGAGCGGGTCGGAAACGGCGATTTCAGCGAGGCTGACTATGCCCGCGCCGAGCAACTCTACGATATGCTCTACCTCGACAAATACACGCCGCTCAATCCGCACTACACGGCCCGCTACATCGCCGAGATGCACCGGCGCGGCATCATCAGCCTGGCGGGATTGCGCTGGCCCGGCGGCGAGCTGGTCGCCGTCACCGGCTTGTTCGAAAACGGCCGCACGTTGACCCAGCCGATCGTCGGCTACGACACCAGTCTGCCGGTGGCCGACGGGCTCTACCGCATGATGATGGCGGTGGCGCAGGACCACGCCACGTCGCGCGGCCTGTTCTTCAACATGAGCGCGGGCGCCGCAGGTTTTAAACGCCGGCGCGGCGCGGTCGCGGCGATCGAATACAACGCCGTCTATGCCGGGCATCTCCCGCTTCGCCGGCGCGTGGTGATCCGTCTCATGGAGACGGTGCTGGCGCTGATCGGCATTCCCCTGCTCAGGAGGTTCGAACTGTGAGTGAGGGCCGGCGGGAAGCCTATTGGCAGGCGGTGGCGCTGTCCGCCGACATCGGCAAGCGGCCGAAGCGCATCCTGCATGACGGCGAGCCGGTGGTGCTGTTCCGTTCGGCACAAGGCATCGCGGCGTTGTTCGACCGCTGCCCGCACCGGCTGGTCGAGCTGTCGACCGGCAAGATCATTGGCGGCGAGATCGAATGTCCCTATCACGGCTGGCGTTACGACGGCGAAGGCCGCTGCACGGCGATCCCCGGCCATGTCGGTGCCATGCCGCATTACCGGGTCCGCCGCTACGCCGCGATCGAGCGCGACGGGGTGGTCTTCATCTCGTCCGGCACGCCCAAGGACGAGCCTTACCTGCATTGCATGCAAGGCAAGGATATCATCCTGCGGCGGGTGCGCTCGTCGACGCAGTCGACGGTCGTCGATGCGGCGGAAAACATCCTCGATGCCACCCACACCCACTTCACCCATAAGGGCCTGCTGCGCGGCCTCACCTCGAAACGCCATCGGGTGCGGGTCGAGGTGACGGGCGGCGAGGGCTGGGTCGAGGCGAGCTACACCGGCGAGGAACGCCAGCAGGGCCTGATCAGCCGGCTGCTGGAAGGCGAGCGCGCCAAGACCATCGGCCGCTTCCGCCATCCCGGCATCGCCGAGCTCGAATATTGGGGCAAGAACGGGCTGGTTTTGGCCACCACCTTCCACCTGCGCCAGGCCGACGAGCGCACAGTCGAGGGTGTCGGCTGGCTGATCGGCCGGCGCCAGGGCCTGCTCGGCGAGCTGAAAGCGCTGGCCTTCAAACCATTATTCAATGTCGCTCTTCAGCAAGACCGCCGGGTGCTGAAATCGGCGAGCGACAATGCCCGTTTGGCGCCGCAGGCCGTGCCGGTTATCGGCCCGCTCGACTTCCTGCGCCGCGACATCGCGGCGATCATGGAAGGCAGGATGCCGCCGGCGGCGAGCGGGCCGAAAGTGTATGAGATCGAGCTGTGAATTATAGTTCACATATCTTGATCTGAACACCCTCGTAAATTATAGTTCACATATGATCGAGGTCCGGCAGACTGACGAATTCAGGAAATGGCTGCGGGATCTCAAGGATATCCGAGCTGCCAGGAGGATCGCTCAGAGGCTCATCCGTGTTGGGGCCGGCCTGCTGGGGGACGCCAAATTCTTTGAAGGAATTGGCGAGCTTCGGATCGACTATGGGCCGGGTTACCGCGTCTATTTCATCCGGCGCGGCAGCACAGTCATCATCCTGCTTTGCGGAGGGGACAAATCCTCCCAGGATAGAGACATTAGAAAAGCCAAGAAGATGGCAGATGAGGTTTGATATGACTCTCAAAACCACACCGTTCGATGCCGCTGAATATTTCGACGACGCGGAGTCCCAGGCCGAACTCCTTGCCGACGCGTTCGAAACCGGCGACGCAACGTATATCGCACACGCACTCGGCGTCATCGCACGTGCCCGCGGCATGACGGCTGTGGCCAAGAACGCCGGTGTTACCAGGGAGGCGCTCTACAAGGCATTGAGCGGGAAGGGCGACCCGCGCCTCAGCACACTGCTGGGTGTCACCAAGGCACTTGGTCTGCAACTTGACGTGAAACCTATCGGCCCTGGCTCGCTCGGGGCATGAGGATATCAAACTGGCCCGTTCCACTCGATATCCCGCGTCGACGCCGCCTGCAGGCTGATCCGCTCACGCCACGCCATCCCGGCGATCTCCGCCAGCGCCGGCCATTGCGCCCTGACCGGGGCTGAATCGCCCGGCCAATCGAGCAGTTCCTGGCCCTCGCGCATCGCCTTGCGGAAACGGGCGAGCCCGCCTGAACGAAGCGCCACCGGCAATCCATAGATCCACATCGCGAGCCGCACCGTTTGCGGCACTGTGACGTCCGGCCTGACTTCCGGACCGTCGCCGAGCACGGCATCCGCAAACCGCGCCGGATCGCGGAAGAAATGCAGGCCGCTGACCGCCCGCGGATTGCATTCGAGCGGCAGCACGCGGCCGCCCGGCTCGCGCATCAGGTCGAAGGAGATCTGCCCTGTCCAGTTCGTGCCCGCGACGATGCGCTCGACCAGATCGCGTGCAGCCTCGTCCTCGACCCGCTCGAAGAAGATGCCGGCGCCCTTGCCGGCGCGATAGGGAGAACGGTAGAGCGCCAGCGCCTTAAGCCGTCCCTCGCGCGCCACCGCATAGGCGCTGATCTCCTCGCCCTCGACGAAACGCTGCGCCACCCAGGGCATGGCGTGCGAGGGCGCGATCGCATCGAGGAAATCGGGTGTCGGCCGCAGCAGGACATGGCTGGCGAAGCGCGACCAGACCGGCTTGAACACCAGGTCGCGCGAGTGGCCGCGCACGGACTCCAGATCGTCGCGGGAATTGAGAAGCGTCGTCTGCGGCACCGCCAGGCCGAGCTGTTCGGCAAGCCGGATGAAGCTGTGCTTGTTATGGACCTGCGCCAGCAACCCGATGTCGGGGGCGAACAATTTTCCCGGCATGGTCCTGCCGCGCCAGGCCAGCGCAAGGTGAAAGACCTCCTCGCAGGTCGGGATGACCAGTTCGACGCCTTCAGCCCTTATCAGCGCTTCCACCGCATTCGCATAGGCTTGCGGTTCGAAGCGCGGTGGCGGCAAGCGGTGATAGCGCGCGCAGGCCTTGCTCGCCGCCGCGATCGGCCGCGCCGGCGTGTCGGCCAGGATCACCCTGCGCCCCGCGCCGTGGACGAGGCGCGCCAGGTGCAGCGCCGCCGGCGCGCGCCCGCCGGTTATCAGGATGGTTCCGTCAGCCCCCGGCATCGGTCACGCGGTCGTTTCAGCCGCGACGACCGTTGCGCGAAATCGCCGTGCTTGGCAATCGCGCTACTTCACGTCGAGCTGCGTCCGCGACTACAGCTTCGCCTTGAAGCGTTTCACCTTCTTGCTGGCATAGTCGCCATTGCGCAGGTCCGATTTGCCGCGGCGGTCCCTGAACTCGTACCAGTCTCCGCTTGGAGATTTGCGCTGGTAGATCACCTTGCCGGCCTGGCGATGCTCGAAGCAGCTCAAGGAGGTCTTGGCGCCCCATGAACCGCGCCAGGTAGCCCGGAAACACAGTTTGCCGCCGCCGGGCATGAACCAGATACCCTCGCCGTAGCTCGGCTTGTCCTCAGTGGACCAGGCCGTAAACTGCCGCTTGCCAACCGCAAAAAAAGCGGCACCATGGTTGCCCCAACGCCAGGTACGGTTTTTGTAGAGCTGATAGATGCCTTCGTCGGAGACGGCGGTGGCCTTCGCCGCCTTGTCGCCGATCCTGTTCGCGGCCTTGGCGATTGCGGTGTCCTGCAGGCCGATAACAAAAGCGGAGCAGGCGAGCGCCGCTCCGACAAACTTCCCCACTGCGCTTTTCACGATTTTACTCCGCCCACTGATTTACGCATACGCTTCACCCGCCGCCGAGCCAGCCCGGCGGCAACCCCCACTTTGACACATATAGCCGGAGCCCGTCCCGGTCTGGCCGGGGCGGGCATGGTCACGTCCCTTATGGCAAGACGTGCTGGGTCACACGCCAGTCGGGCAGGCCGTAGCCGCCCAGCCACGGCCAGACTTCCTTCTGGTTGAAGTAGACGACCGAGGTGAGGGCCGGAAACTCCGCATAGGACTTGCGGGAATCATCCGCCCATTTCGAGACATAGTCCTGCTTGCCGACATAGCCGAGCTCAGCCACGATGACCGGCTTGTTGAAGCCGGCCACGCGGTCGTAACCGGGCTTCAGCGACTCTTCGAACGTCCGGTCGCGGCCGACCTCGTCATTGTCCTTCTTCTGCAGGCCGAATACCGACAGGCCGATGACGTCGACATAGTCGTCGCCGGGATAATATTTCTCCAGGCCTTCGACACCCTTTGGCGACCACATGTATTTTGCCGCCGGCGCGGCCTTGCGGCAGACGTCCACCTCGCGCTTGTAGGCCGCGATCCAGTCTTTTGGCGCCCAGTTGGCCCAGGTGAAGCGGCCATTGGTGTCTTCCATTTCCTGCGCCCAGCGGATGGTGACCTGGCTCTTCATCTGTCCGACCAGATTGCAGATCGCCTGCATGTTGGCGTCATATTTGCCGCTCAATATGCCATTCTTCAGCTCGGGCGGCGTGATGCGCCAGTCCTTCGACCATGTCCAAGGCTCGATGGTGATCAGCAGCGAGCGGCCGCGCTGCTGCGCATAGGCGTCCGCCAGCGGCAGTGTCGACAGGTCGACGTCTTCCCAAGGCAGGAACAGTTCTTCGATGCTGGCCGACTTGTCATTGCTGAAATCGCCATAAGGATCGTAGGACCCGAACGCCGACGCGGCCGAGCTCGTCTTGATCGGATCCGTTCCCGTCTGCGATCCGGCCGAAGCCGGGAACGCAAGGCCGCCGCCGATAATCAGTGCCGACACGAATGCAGTTGCTGTGGAGTAATTCATACTTGCCTCCCATGGCTCCGACGTCCGACGGACATCGGAACTCGCCGCTGCGTGCCGGAATGGACCGGCGCGCAACCCTAGCGTCTGCCAACGTGAATCGTGGGTTGCCTGAGCGATGGGGACGGTCGTGTCTACCGAGCGCCGTCCACCGAGGTTATCTCTCGAGATCCTCTACCTGAAACCCGGAGATAAGGTCGCCGCGATACTCACAAATTCGCGTCAACATTATGATATTAACCCTCTCTTATATAAGAGCCTATACTCGGCGAGAGTCAAGCGCAATTAACCGTTACTTAACCTTATAGCCACCGGTATGGTTAACGGAAGGAAGGCTCGCGCCGGCCCCGAGCGTTTCACACCAGCCAGCGTTGCGGCCGCGCCCCGACGGCTGGGGTGGCGATGGCCATGGTTGGTTAACCAGCTCCCAACAAGCTTGGTTAATGAAAGCCTAATTTTGTTGACTCTGCATTAGCTTAAGCCGATTCTATAGGGGGATGAATGCGTTCGACCGGCTTAGCCGGGCGGGTAGGGCGTGGGTAGCATGGGCGTATCTGGGGATGCCGACATTGTCGGCGGCAAAACGACGCCAATGGGCAAGCCTGGCGGGGTTTCGACCGGCCACGGCCCCAAGGGCCCCTATCTCGTGCCGGTGCTCACGCCGCCCCAGCAATTGATCCTGCGGCTTGGCCTCGCTTTCTGGTTCCTCACGCTGGTCTTCTTCTGGTCCTGGTGGTTGCGGCCCGAGCATATCGATCACGTCGGGCCATTTGCCTTCGCCACAATCGTGCTGGCCTGGCTGACCTTGATGCCGATGTATTTCCTGCTCAACGTCCATGCCTCGAGGAAGTCGTCGAAGCTGCACGCGATCCCGAAGCGCTCGCGCGTCGCCATGGTGGTCACCAAGGCGCCGTCCGAACCCTTTGCCGTGGTCCAGCGCACATTGGAAGCGATGCTGGCGCAAGACTATCCGCATGACACCTGGCTTGCCGACGAGGATCCGACCGAGGCGACGGTTCGCTGGTGCGACGCGCATGGCGTGCTGATTTCGACCAGGCGCGGCCGCAAGGACTATCACCGCAAGACCTGGCCGCGCCGGACCCGCTGCAAGGAAGGCAATCTGGCCTTCTTTTACGACCACTACGGTTACGAGCGCTACGACTTCGTCGCCCAGATGGACGCCGATCACGTGCCGACGCCGACCTATCTGAGGGAAATCCTCTATCCGTTTGCCGATCCCGGCGTCGGCTATGTCTCGGCGCCCAGCATCTGCGACAACAATGCCGACGAAAGCTGGGCGGCTCGTGGCCGGCTTTTCCCGGAAGGCATGTTCCACGGTCCCTTGCAGTCCGGCCACACAGGCGGCGGCGCGCCGCTCTGCATCGGTTCGCACTACGCCGTCAGGACGCGGGCGTTGCGCGAGGCAGGCGGCCTTGGTCCGGAACTGGCCGAGGATCATTCCACCTCGATGCTGATCAACGCCGCCGGCTGGCGCGGCGTGCATGCCATCGACGCCATCGCCAATGGCGATGGCCCCCAGACCTTCGCCGATCTCGTTACCCAGGAATTCCAGTGGTCGCGCAGCCTGGTGACGATCCTGCTCGAATACACGCCGAAATATTTCGGCAAGCTGACACCGCGGCTGAAGTTCCAATTCCTGTTCTGCCAGCTCTGGTACCCGCTGTTCGCGGTGTTTGCGCTGATGATGTATGTGATGCCGATCTATGCGCTGGCCACCGGACGCAACTTCGCCGACGTCATGTTTGCCGAATTCGTCCTCTACTATGCGCCGAATTCGGTGGCGCTGGTCGGGCTGGTGATCATGCTCAAGGCTTTTGGCCTGTCGCGGCCGACGACGGCAAAGACGCTGAGTTGGGAAGGCACGCTGTTCCTGTTCTTCGCCCGCTGGCCCTGGGTGCTCTGGGGCACGTTGTCGGCCGTGCGCGACTGTGTGACGAAATCCTTCGTCGACTTCCGCGTCACGCCGAAGGGCAGCGGGCCTAAGCAACTTCTGCCTGCGCGCGCCTTCGCGCCCTATGTCGTGCTGGCGATTGGCGCGGCCCTGCCGGTGCTGCTGGTCAAACATCCTTTCGACGCCACCGGCTTCTACTGGTTCGCCGCTTTCAACGCCTTCCTCTATGGCCTGCTGGTCACTGTGATCATCGCCAGGCATGTTCGTGAGAACCGGATATCGCTGTGCGCCAACGCAGCGAAATTCGCCCTGCATGCTTCCCTCGCGCTGATCGCGCTCGGTGTCCCGCTTGCTGGTTTCTACGATCGCGGGCTCGAGGCTCTCTACGGGCTGCAGCAGGGGGCCGGCGGCTTTCGCGTCGTCCGGATCGCCTATGTGATTTCCGGCGCCGGCATGGGCGACATCGGCTCGCGCAGGTTTTATTTCGACCCCGGTTGGGAAGCGCGGCGCTAGCTAGATCAGGATGAGGTTCGTTGAATCGTCATCCTGATCTAACTGTTTGTTGGAGCATGATCTTTTCCGAAAACCGGTTCCCACTTTTCGGGATCATGCTCCATAGCAATTTTCGGGAAAAGTATGAGCGCTTGGGCTCGGCGACTTCGCCCTGGCCTTTCCGTCCGGAATTGCGTCAAAGCAACTGGCAGAGCGGTTCGCCGTTTCCGTGAAACGGTGGAACACTCTGGCTTCCCGCGCCTGTCGTCCCGGCATGTCCCTTTCGCTGGCGCGTCCAAAAGATCGAATTTAATAAACATCGACCGGATGTCGAAAGACCGCGCTCACAACGTCGTTTGCGCGAATTTTAATAAGTCTCCTCTAATATTGAGCCGCGATGCGAGTGGATGTGAGCCGCTTGCGCAGCATGAATGCGAGGCGGGGAGAAAATATCTCCGCGCTCCATCAACAAATACTGCGGCAGGGGATGGCAATGATGAAATTCGCGAAAGGCGCGGTAGCGGTTGGAAGATATGCCGTCGCGCTTGCAGCTGTCGCACTGGTCTCGATGGTGTCGGGCTGCCAGAGCATGGATACGATGAAAACCGGCTCGCTCAGCGTCAAGCCGGTGACGGAGCAACTCGGCAAGAAGACGCACCACGTCAGGAACAGGCGGCTGCATGTGGTCAATCGCAAGACGATGACGCGCATGACCAGCGTGACGCGCGTCAGGGAAGAAGCCTATGCGGCTTTCGTGCGCCCTCGGCGGCTGCACGATGCGGCGCCGGTCAAGATATCCTATACGCTGGGCAGCGTCGGTCCGCTGCTTGGCCATTCGCCGTGGATTTGCGGCCCGAGCGGCTTCGGCCAGCGCTCGGCCTGCCGGGCGCGCTGACCCGCCCATTCCGTCGCCGGGGGGCGTGATCGCGGGGCAAGAGGGCATTTGCGCGCTGAAGACGCGCTCCCTCTTGCCCTTCGATTGCTCGCCCGTCGCGGTTCCGGCCGACTGACGCCGGCGGGATTACTTCCGACGCGCCTTCGGCTTTTCGACAACAGCCGGCTTGCTCGGCCAATGCCAGCCGTCACCCTCGCCATGCGCGGGCTGCGGCCGCGCCACATAGGCGAGCGCGCCGTTGGCCTCGAGATAGACGCGTGACAGCATCTCGGCGAGCACGCCCGACGTCACAGCTTGCAGCCCGGCGATCACCAGGAAGAAGCCGGTGATCAGCATCGGCCTGGTGCCGATGTCCTGCCCCCAGAAAACCTTGATCGCGAAGAGATAGGCCAGGATCAGCGAGCCGAGCACGCCGAGCACGATGCCTATGCCGCCGAAGAAATGGCCGGGCCGCGTGCGATAGCGCAGGAAGAAGAACATGAAGACGAGGTCCAGCACCACACGGAAGGTACGCGAGATGCCGTATTTCGACTGGCCGTGGATGCGGGCGTGATGCGTCACCACTTCCTCGGCTATGCGTCGCGGCGTCGTCACCGTCGCGAGCCACGCCGGGATGAAGCGGTGCATCTCGCCGTAGAGCCGCACGCTGCGGATGACGCTGCCGCGGAACACTTTCAGGCTGCAGCCATAGTCCTTGAGCTTAACGCCGGTGACCCGCGCGATCAGCCTGTTGGCGATGCGGGACGGCAGGCGGCGCAACCAGAACCCTTCCTTGCGGTCCTTGCGCCAGCCGGCGACGAGGTCGAGATCCTCGGTCAGCAGGCGATAGACCATGCGCGGAATGTCGAAGGGGTCGTTCTGCAGGTCGCCGTCGAGCGTCGCGATGACGTCGCCGCGCGCGGCGTCGAGGCCGGCCTGCATGGCGGCGGTCTGCTTGTAGTTGCGCACCAGCTCCACGCCATGCACATGCGGTCCGTATTGCGCCGCCAGCCGCCGGATCTCGGCAGGTGTTGCATCGGTGCTGCCGTCGTCGACCAGCACCACCTCCCATGGCTGGCTGTAATTCTCCATCGCCTGATGGATGCGCACAAGCAGTGGCTCGACATTGTCGGCCTCGTTATACATCGGGATGACTATGGAAAGCTTGTGCTCGGGCATGACGGCGCCCTCGGGCAATCCCGATGCGGGGATGGGAAGCACGTTCATGGCGGTCATTTCCTTGCCGGTCCCGCCGCCGGGGTTTCCGGCAGCGTCGATTTCGAGGGGAACAGCCAGGCGATCGCACCGGTTGCGACCGCCGAGCACAGGATGAAGAGATGCAGCGCGAGCGCCGCCTGCAAGCCGTCCTTCATGGCGATACCGGAATAGAGCAGCGCCGCGGCGGCGCCCGCCTCATAGGTGCCAAAGCCGGCGACGCCCTGCACCGGCAGGATGGCGGCTGCCTCCGCGCCGACGGCGCCGGGAAAGGCGGTCTGGAACGAGGTGTTGAGCAGCATGGCGAGCAGCCAGCCCTGCACGCCGAGCTTCAGCGCCCAGTTGGCGATCGTCCACCACCAGCCATAGCGCGAGCGCCCCGTCGCCTCGGTGAAGATGTCGCGCAATTTGCCGAGCTTGGAGACGATCCTGCCGCCGGCCGTCCAGTTGTGCGGCGCGCGGGCCCAGCGCGGCAGGTACCAGGCGGCGGCGATCAGCCCCGCAATGCCGGCGGCCCGCAGCGCCGGATGCAGGCCCGGCCAGACGAGGCACGCCAGCACGCCGACGACGAGAGCGTCCTGCAGCCTGAACCAGAGAAGAGAGGCGCTGGCGCGCACGATCGACACGCCGAACACCTGACGCAGCAGGATCGGAAAGGCCGTCTCGCCGCCGCGGAAGGGAACGACGTTGATCATGGCATTGTGGATCAGGATGATGCGCAGCGCGGCGCCGAAGCGGCCGTTCACATCGTCGCGGAACTCGTCGCAGACGCGCAGCGCCCTGAGCACATAGGTGACGAACAGCGCTGCCGCGACCGCCACGAAGGCGCCGGGCGTGATAGAGGCGAAGGCATCGCCAACCATCTTCCAGCGCTGGTCGCTGGCAAGCCATGCCAGCAGCGCCAGGGTGACGACTATCGATATCGCTCGCTTCAACCAGTTCTCCGATGGCGCCACCACCACGTTGGAGCGGCTTATCCGGTGGTTCGACAATTCACGCCTTTGTCCGTGGATCGCTTCGCCGGCGCGCCTCAAATGGCGCGCCGTCACGGGCGGGTGATCCTATAGACCAGCATCGTATCCGAATCCACAAGCTTGGTCGCAGTCTTGTCGAGGTGGTCGATCATCGCGTCATGATCCGGCTGTAGTGCACCGCAATCGTACTACTGCCATCGTGTCGAGAAGGGCTACATCGAGCGGCGCAAGGTTCCCGACGGCACCTGGTATGATTTCAAGCACACCGAGGACGATCCCGTTGACGAGCACCAGAAATCCGTGGCGGGCAACACCAAGGGCGCGCGGTTCGATGAGACCCGCAAGCTGATCGACAGCAAGAGCTGAAGCAATTCCAGGAAAGGTGTGAGCGGTCAGGCTTGGCGGCTGATTGCGCTCAGGCAACCGGCTGGAAAAATAGGAGGCTCGCTGAGCCGGCCTTAGCCGAACTCAGCGAGCCCACGCCCCCGACACATTACTCACGGGGCCGACCGCCGGCCTTGCGGGCCGGCGTTTCTTGTTGACGTTCGCGCCGCGCGGCGCGCGCAATGCGCGCGGCATGGCGGCCGAAGCGCCGGAATCGCGCAAGGCCGGACCGAGCCCGAAAAAGGGTGCGGCCGTCCTGACGATGGTGTCGATGTCGGAAAGTTGCGCCACGAAGCCCAGCTGTTCGCGGGCAAGGCCGGGGTCGGCGAAAAGCCCGGCCGGATCGCCGGGGCGTCGCGCCTTGTACATGACTGGGACCGGCCGCGATGTGATCCGCTCGACCGCGTCCATGATCTGCCTGATCGAAACCCCGCGGCCGGTGCCAAGGTTGACAGCAAGGCTTTTGCCGCCGGCCTCCAGATGCATGAGGGCCTTGAGATGAGCCCGGGCGAGGTCGCCGACATGGATGTAGTCGCGCACGCAGGTGCCGTCTGCTGTCTCGTAGTCGGTGCCGAAGACCTCGATCGCCTCGATCATGCCGGAAGCCGCCATCAACACCCTGGGAATGAGATGGGTTTCCGGCGTGTGCCATTCGCCAAGCTCGCCGTCGGGATCGGCGCCGCAGGCGTTGAAGTAACGCAGGATCGCGTATTTCGTGCCGTAGGCCGCGGCATGGTCCTTGATGATCTGCTCGCCCATCAGCTTGCTGCGTCCGTAAGGGCTGATCGGGTTCTGCGACGAGGTCTCGCGCACGGGCAGCGCCTCGGGCATGCCATAGGTCGCGCAGCTGGAGGAGAAGATGATGTTGCCGATGCCGTTCGCCCGCGCGGCCTCGAGCACGGCGATCGTGCCGGCGACATTGACCGAATAATAGTCCGCCGGGTCACTGACCGACTCGCCGACATAGGCGAGCGCGGCGAAGTGGATGACCGCCTGCGGCCTGTGGCCGGCGATGGCCCGCTCGAGCGCGCCGCTGTCGCGGATATCGCCGACCACCAGCGGACCCCAGGCTACCGCCTTCTCGTTGCCGCGGCTGAGATTGTCGTAGACCACCGGCACGTAGCCGGCCGCTGCAAGCTGCTTGCAGGTGTGGCTGCCGATGAAGCCGGCGCCCCCCGTCACCAGGATGGAGCGGGCACTCATAGCGCCAAAGCCCCGCCGGAGGACAGATGGCCGCTGCGTGAGGTCCTGGGCTGCCGGCGGTCCAGCAGGGCTTCGAAATAGCCGGCGGTGCAGGCCAGCCCCTCGCTCAGCGCGACCTTCGGCTTCCAGCCGAGCTGCTGCTCGGCAAAGCTGATATCGGGCCGGCGCTGCCGGGGATCGTCGACCGGCAGCGCCGGCCCGATATCAGC
>NZ_RZRX01000113.1:0-19289 GCF_003997405.1 Mesorhizobium sp. M2A.F.Ca.ET.042.01.1.1 | reverse complement strand
CGCGGCCATCCCCGCCGTCATCGCCTACAACAAACTGTCATCGGACGCGAACAAGCTCGCCGTGCGCATGGAAGGGTTCTCGGACGAGTTCTCCGCCATACTCTCGCGCCAAATCGATGAAAAAGTAGCGCAGAAGGCCTGAGGAACGATCATGGGGATGTCTGCTGCTGGCGCAGGTGGCTCGGGGCGAGGCGGACGCGGCCATAGGCGCCGTGGCCGTCACCATGGCCTGATGTCGGAAATCAACGTCACGCCGATGGTCGACGTGATGCTGGTGCTGTTGATCATCTTCATGGTCGCGGCACCGCTGCTCACCGTCGGGGTTCCGATCGATCTGCCGGACACGCAGGCCAAGGCGATGAATGTCGATACGCAGCCGATCACCGTCTCGATCGACGCCGCCGGCAAGATTTTCCTGCAGGAAACCGAGATCCCGATCGAGGAACTGGTGGCCAAGCTGCAGGCGATTTCCAAGACCGGCTATGACGAGCGCATCTTCATCCGCGGCGACAAGTCGACCGACTACGGCACGGCGATGAAGGTCATGGCCCGCATTTCAGCGGCCGGCTACAAGAATATCGGCCTGGTCTCGCTGCAGGAACAGGATCAGTAGACGCCAGATGCGGACCGGTCTCACCTCTTCGGTGATATTGCATGCGGTGGCGCTGGCCTTCGGGCTGTTCACGCTGTCGTCGCCGCCGGCCATGCCGACCTCCGATGTGGAGTCGGTGGCGGTCGATATCGTGCCGATGGAGGCCATCGCCCAGACCCTGCAGGGCGACAAGAAGGCGGTCATGCATGACAAGCCGGCGCCTGTTCCGACGAAGCGGCCGGATGTCGTTCCCAATGCCCAGAAGGTCGGCGAGAACACTGTCGACACCGATAAGCCGGTGACGGATGAAGCCAAGCCGAAGCCGGTCGAGAAGACTGCGGCGCCGCCGCCGGCGCCGACGCCGACCGAAAAGCCTGCGGTCGAGGACGTGCCGAAGCCGCAGGAGAAGCCGAAGCCGACGCCCGCGACGGAAGTCGCGCCGACACCGACGCCGAAGGAAGAGGTCAAGCCCGAGCCGGTCAAGCAGACGGAGCCGAAGCCGACGCCGGCGAAGGAAGCGCCGACGCCCGACAAGACCGCGGCCATCCAGAAGGAAGAGGTCAAGCCGGACGCGGTGGCCGAGGCGATCTCGCAGGACCAGCCGACGGATGAGGCGAAGCTGCCGGATTCAGCCCCCGCGCCGGAAGCACGGCCGAAGCCGCAGCCGCAGCCTGCCCAGGCCGAGAGCGCCAAGGCGCCTGATCGCAAGGACGCGGAAAAGCCGGTGAAGGAAGCGTCCTCCAAGAAGAAGTCGGACGAGAAGCAGTTCAACGCCGACGAGATAACCGCGCTGCTCGACAAGCAGAAGCCGTCCGGCGGCGGCGCCAAGCGCTCGACGCAGCAGGCTTCGCTGGGCGGCGAGAAGGATCAGGGCCAGAAGCTTTCCAAGTCGGAGCAAGGGGCTTTGGAGGATCAGCTCGGCGGTTGCTGGACCCTTCCGGTTGGCCTCGAGGGCTCCGAAAACTTCACCGTGGTCATCCGTTTCAACCTGAATGCCTCCGGCAAGCTCGAGGGCCGCCCGACCGTCGAGAAGTCCAGCGGCAACCCCCAGTTCGACGCCAGCGCGGTTCGCGCCGTGCAGAAATGCGATGTCGCAGGTCTGCAGGTTCCCGCCGGAAAGCAGGACATCTGGTCTGACGTTCGCGTCAACTTCGATCCAAGAGCGATGCTTGGCCTGTAGCCTGAGCACCCAAAAAAATCAGCAAGAGAAGCGAGAAGACATGAAATCCATCCTCAAGCCGCTCCTGATGGTCGCCGCGATGGCGGCAGGCATAAGTTCTGTCACCACCTTGCCCGCTCAGGCAACTCTTGAGCTGAACGTCAACAAAGGCAATGTCGAGCCGATGCCTATCGCCATCCCTGATTTCCAGGGAGGGCTTGGTCCGCAGATATCGGAGATCGTGACAGCCGACCTGAAACGGTCGGGGCTGTTCGCGCCGATCGACAAGGCCGCTTTTGTCGAAAAGATCACGAACCCCGACGCCGCGCCCCGTTATGAAGACTGGAAAGTCATCAACGCGCAGGCGCTGGTGACCGGCAGCGTCAGCAAGGAGGCGGACGGCCGCATCCGCGCCCAGTACCGGCTGTGGGATATTTTCGGCAACCAGCAACTGGCCGGAGAGCAGTTTTTCGCCAACGACGCCAATCAGCGCCGTGTCGCCCACATCATCGCCGATGCGATCTACGAGAAGATCACCGGCGAGAAAGGCTATTTCGATACACGCGTCGTCTTCGTCGACGAATCCGGCGCCAAGAACGCGCGCAAGAAGCGGCTCGCCATCATGGACCAGGACGGCGCCAATGTGCGCTATCTGTCGGACGGCCGCGCGATAGTGCTGACGCCGCGCTTCTCGCCGAACCGGCAGGAAATCACCTACATGTCCTATGAGAGCGGGCAGCCGAAGGTCTATCTTTTGCAGATCGAGACCGGGCAGCGCGAGCTGGTCGGCAATTTCCCGGGCATGACGTTTGCGCCGCGCTTCTCGCCCGACGGCCAGAAGGTGATCATGAGCCTGCTGCGCGACGACGGCAATTCCAACATCTTCGCCATGGACCTGAGGAGCCGCTCGACCACGCGGCTCACCGATTCGACCGCGATCGACACCTCGCCGTCCTATTCGCCGGACGGCTCGCAGGTCGTCTTCACCTCCGACCGCGGCGGCGGCAGCGGCCGCTCGCAGATCTACGTCATGGGTGGCGACGGCTCCAATCCGCACCGCATCTCCTTTGGCGACGGCGTTTATTCGACGCCGGTCTGGTCGCCGCGCGGCGATCTGATCGCCTTCACCAAGCAGAGCGGCGGCGAATTCCAGATCGGCGTCATGAAGACCGACGGCTCGGGTGAGCGCATCCTGTCCTCCGGCTTCCAGCAGGAGGGCCCGACCTGGGCGCCGAACGGCCGCGTGCTGATGTTCTTCCGCGACTCCGGCGGCGGCCCCAAGCTGGTCTCGGTCGATCTCACCGGCCGCAACGAGCAGCCGATCCCGACGGCGAACTACGCTTCGGATCCGGCTTGGTCGCCGTTGCTGGAGTAGGGGCGGGGCAGGAGAGGAATTGAAGAACTGATGAATTGAAGAATTGAAGAATGGAGAAAGAGGGCAGCTACATCAAGCGCGCGAAGGATTTGGAAGTCTATAGGCGTGCTTATGCAGTTTCTCTTGACGTCCACAGAGCCACGCTCGTTTTTCCGAAAATCGAGCAATACGCGCTGGCGGACCAAATGCGTCGGTCCAGCAAGGCGATTTGCGCCAATCTCGCTGAGGGCTTTGCCAAGCAGACCCACTCCAGGCCCGAATTCGCACGGTTCATTTCGATGGCTCTGGGATCGTGCAGCGAAATGGAAACGTGGATTTCCTATGCCTTCGATCTTGGCTACGTCGCACAGGCGCAGCGCGACGAATGGCTGCAGTCCTATGTTCATATCTATGGAATGCTGGTGAATCTGAGGGAGAGGCTGAAGTGACCCTTTTCCTCAATTCTTCAATTCCCCAATTCTTCAATTCCCCTTTTCCACGTCTTGGTCGCGTTTTGGCCGCATTTCCGCCTACGGTCCGCGCGCATTGTCGATCTTGGTAAATGCGTGGATGCGTAACGGCCGAGGACGGCGGCCGAAACCAAAAATTAACCGTGTTTCTTGAATGCCGGTTAACCCAAACGTGGTTACTGGGTGATCAACGAAATCACTCGAATGCTAAGGAGAGGGCGGCATGGGCCGTATCGCAGCACTTACCAGAAACCCGGCGATGATCGCGTTGGTGGCGGCTCTCGCCATCACCGGTTGCGCCTCGAAGAAGACGCCGAACAGCGCGGCCGATCTTGGACTCAACGGCGCCGGCGCCGCCACGCCGGGTTCCGCGCAGGACTTCACCGTCAACATCGGCGACCGCATCTTCTTCGACACCGACTCCTCGTCGATCCGCGCTGACGCGCAGACCACGCTGGCGCGCCAGGCGCAGTGGCTCAACCAGTATCGCCAGTACGCCATCGTCATCGAAGGCCATGCCGACGAGCGCGGCACGCGTGAGTACAATCTGGCCCTGGGCGCCCGCCGCGCCGCCGCCACCCGCGACTTCCTGGTTTCCAAGGGCGTCTCCGCCAGCCGCCTGAAGACCATCTCCTACGGCAAGGAGCGTCCGGTCGCGGTCTGCGACGACATCTCCTGCTGGTCGCAGAACCGCCGCGCCGTCACCACGCTGTCGGGCGCCGGTTCCTGATAACCAGGCCCGTGGCCGCCGCTTGGCGCGACGCCACAGGCGGCAAAAATACAACATCGCAAGAATCAAAGGCGGCCTCAGGGCCGCCTTTTTCATTTGCAACGGCTTGAAACAAAATTTGGCCGAAGTCTCGCGTCCTGCTATGAGCGCGAGGGCGCTGCTCCCATTGTCTGATTTTGGAAAGGCGCATCAGGCCAACACATCCACCGCGAGAGACAGAATGCACTTCAGAACGGTCCTGAGCGGCACGCTTGCGCTGCTGCTCGTATCAAGCCTCCCGAGCCTTGCCGCCTCGGCCGACAGCGCCGCGCGGGCCTCCGACAGCGGGTTCACCTTCCATCTGCCGACGCTCGGCATCTTCGGCGACAAGAAGAAGCCGGAACAAGCCCAGGTCGCGCAGGACAACAGCGGTGGCATAACGGGTCTGGAGGACCAGCTGCGTCAGCTGAACGGCAAGATCGAGGAGATGAACTTCCAGATCCTGCAGATGCAGGAACAGATCCGAAAGCAGCAGGAGGACAATGAATTCCGCTTCCAGCAGCTCGAGGGCGGTTCGCAAGGCGGCGCCAAGCCGACCGGGCAGAAGAAGTCGGAGGCCGGCGGCAATACCAACCTCGGCGATGCCGGCACCGGGGATTCCGGCACCGGCGACGCAGGCGCGGACAACAGCGTCGCGCAGGCCCCGGCGACGCAGGCGCCTGCCGACACCGGCGGGCAAAATGGCGGCGGCAAGACGGTCGGCGACGTCATTGTGGAATCGCAGACCGGCGACCCCGGCAAGCTGATCACCGGCGCGCCGCCGAAGAATTTCGGCACCATCACCGTCGACAAGAACGGCAATGTCGTCAATGCCGAGACCGACCCGCAGGCAAGCGCGCCGGCGCAGGCTCCCTCCGCCACGGCAAGCGCTCCGTCCGCCGAAACGCCTGCCAAGAAGAACAAGTCCGGCGACACGCAAGTCGCGGCCCTGCCATCGACCAACGATCCGGACGAGCTCTACCGCAATTCCTACCAGTTCATCCTGTCGGGCGACTACCCGACCGCAGAGCAGGGTTTTCGTGACCATATCTCCCGCTTCCCCAAGGACGCCAAGGCGGCGGACGCGCATTACTGGCTGGGCGAGTCGCTGCTTGGTCAGCAGAAGTACCGTGATGCGGCGGAGATCTTCCTGGCCGCCAGCAAGGACTATCCGAAGGCCAAGAAGGCGCCCGACATGCTGCTCAAGCTCGGCGTCTCGCTGGTGGGGCTGAAGCAGAACGACGTGGCCTGCGCCACCTTCAACGAGATCGGCAAGCGCTATCCGGACGTTTCCGGCACGCTCAAGGAACGCATCAAGCAGGAAAAGGCACTGGCGGCGTGCTGACGCCCGATACCAAAGCCAACCTCTCAGACCGCCTTTTCTTCGACCTGGACTTTTCGACCGGCGCCGTTGCAGCCGTGTCCGGCGGCAGCGACTCGACCGCCCTGCTCCTCCTTCTTAAAGATCATTTCGACCGGACCGCACCGGCCGCCAGGCTGCTCGCGGTGACGATCGATCATGGCTTGCGGCCGGATTCGGCCACCGAGGCGCGGCAGGTTGCCGATTTCTGCGCCGAGTGCGGCATCGCGCATCGCATTCTCGCCTGGCGCGGCGACAAGCCCGCGAGCGGGCTGGCGGCCGCCGCGCGCGAGGCGCGCTACAGGCTGCTGGCGCAAGCAGCCGACGCCGAAGGCATCAAGCTGACCCTGACCGGCCACACCGCCGACGATCAGGCCGAGACGGTGCTGATGCGCCAGGCGCGCGACGATGACGGCCGTGGCCTTGCCGGCATGGCGCCCGCCACGCTGCATGACTGGCGCACCTGGATCGTCCGGCCGCTGCTCGGCACCAGGCGCGCTGCGTTGCGCGACATGCTGCGGCATCGCGACGTCGGCTGGATCGAGGATCCGACCAATGTGGATGCCCGCTTCGAGCGGCCGCGCATGCGCGCGGCGCTCGCGCAGGGCGAAGGCGAACGGCGCATTGCCGAGGCGCTGGCGCTGTCCGCCCAGGCGGCACGCGAGCGCCACGACATCGGTCGCCGCGCCGCCAAGCTCATCGACGCGTTCGCCAGCAGACCGGTTCCGGGTCTCATCCGCCTCGATCGCGATTTCGCCGGGCATGAGGACGGCCAAGCGGCCGTTTACGTGCTGCGCATCCTGCTGGCCACGGTTGGCGGCATGTCCTTTCTCGCCGACGAGGCGCGCTGTGCTGAGCTGCTTTCCCGCCTGCAGCTGGGATCGCTTTGCGCCACATTGTCGCGGACGGTGGTCGATGCGCGCCGTACAGGCATTTTCCTTCGCCGCGAAAGCCGCAATCTGCCCGCCCCCGCGCCGCCGGCGGACAATTGGCTTTGGGACAACCGCCGGCGCGTCATCTTGGATGACCGCATCACTTTGAAAGACGGGCCGGGCGACTTGGTGATCGCGCCGCTGGGCCGTGCCGCCGCCAGTAAAGCGCCCTTCAGCGAGGATGTTCCACAAAGCCTTTCACGCGCGGCGCTTGCTGCGGAGCCAACGCTATGGTCCGGCGGCAAACACCTTGATTTCGCTGGGGGCGATGCCGGCCCGCAATCGGTGTCTATCGTTCCGGCGGTTGCCCCTTTCGCGCGCTTCCTGCCTTGCTTCGACATTGAACCCGCCACCGCCGTCGCGATGCTTGTCGGAGCGCCGCCGGTGCCGGCGCCGCCATTCCGTGGCCATGATGGTGGGCGAGGGTGGGCGAAAGCTTAACCGATACGTGCTGTTCTGCTTGGCAAGGGGAGGCGCTCTCCCTATGTTAGGCCCAAGCTTCTCCATCATCGCGGGTCCGCAGACGGGCTCCAACGGGACAATAGATGAATCCGAACTATCGCAACCTCGCGCTCTGGGCGATCATAGCGGTCCTGCTCATCGCCCTGTTCAATCTGTTCCAGACGCCCCAGACGCGCGGTGCAACGACGGATATTCCCTATTCGCAGTTCCTGCAGGACGTCGCCTCCGGCCGGGTCAAGAGCGTGACCATCGCGGGTGCCCGCGTCTTCGGCAACTACACGGACAACGCCAACGGCTTCCAGACTTATTCGCCGGGCGACCCGTCGCTGGTTTCCAGGCTGCAGGACAAGAACGTCACCATCACCGCCAAGCCTGAGACCGACGGCTCCAACTCGCTGTTCGGCTACCTGATTTCGTGGCTGCCGATGATCCTGATCCTCGGCGTGTGGATATTCTTCATGCGCCAGATGCAGTCCGGCTCCGGAAGAGCGATGGGCTTCGGCAAGTCGAAGGCCAAGCTTCTGACGGAGGCGCATGGCCGCGTCACCTTCCAGGATGTCGCCGGCGTCGACGAAGCCAAGGAAGACCTCGAAGAGATCGTCGAGTTCCTGCGCGATCCGCAGAAGTTCCAGCGCCTCGGCGGCAAGATCCCGCGCGGCGTGCTGCTGGTCGGCCCGCCCGGCACCGGCAAGACGCTGCTCGCCCGCTCGGTCGCCGGCGAGGCCAATGTGCCGTTCTTCACCATCTCCGGCTCGGACTTCGTCGAGATGTTCGTCGGCGTCGGCGCGAGCCGCGTGCGCGACATGTTCGACCAGGCCAAGAAGAACGCGCCCTGCATCATCTTCATCGACGAGATCGACGCGGTCGGCCGTCATCGCGGCGCCGGTCTCGGCGGCGGCAATGACGAGCGCGAGCAGACGCTGAACCAGCTGCTGGTCGAGATGGACGGCTTCGAGTCGAACGAGTCGATCATCCTGATCGCCGCCACCAACCGGCCCGACGTGTTGGACCCGGCGCTGCTGAGGCCCGGCCGCTTCGACCGGCAGGTCGTGGTGCCGAACCCCGACATCGTCGGCCGCGAGAAGATCCTCAAGGTGCATGTCCGCAACGTGCCGCTGGCGCCCAATGTCGACCTCAAGGTCATCGCGCGCGGCACGCCGGGCTTCTCCGGCGCCGACCTGATGAACCTCGTCAACGAATCCGCGCTGATGGCGGCGCGCCGCAACAAGCGGCTGGTCACCATGGCCGAGTTCGAGGACGCCAAGGACAAGATCATGATGGGCGCGGAGCGCCGTTCGTCGGCGATGACGCAGGCCGAGAAGGAGCTGACCGCCTATCACGAGGCCGGCCACGCCATCCTGGCGCTCAACGTGCCGACGGCGGACCCGCTGCACAAGGCGACCATCATCCCGCGAGGCCGCGCGCTCGGCATGGTCATGCAGCTGCCGGAAGGCGACCGCTATTCGATGAGCTACAAATACATGATCTCCAGGCTAGCGATCATGATGGGTGGCCGCGTCGCCGAGGAGTTCAAGTTCGGCAAGGAGAACATCACGTCGGGGGCCTCCTCCGACATCGAGCAGGCGACCAAGCTGGCGCGCGCCATGGTCACGCGCTGGGGCTTCTCCGACAAGCTCGGCCATGTCGCCTATGGCGACAACCAGGAAGAGGTCTTCCTCGGCCACTCGGTGGCGCGCCAGCAGAACATCTCGGAAGAGACGGCGCAGATCATCGACGCCGAGGTGCGGCGGCTGATCGACGACGCCTATTCGACCGCGAAGTCGGTACTGACCAAGAAGAAGAAGGAATGGATCGCGCTCGCCGAAGGGCTGCTCGAATACGAGACGCTGTCGGGCGAAGAGATCAAGCAGTTGATCGCAGGGCACAACCCCGCCCGCGACCTCGGCGACGACGCCCCGCCCAGCCGGGGCTCTGCGGTGCCGAAGGCCGGCACGGGCGGCCGCCGCAAGAAGGGTCCTGAGCCCGAAGGCGGCATGGAACCGCAGCCGTCAAGCTGAGGACTGTGAATGCTCACAACGAACGCCGCGGATCAAACCGCGGCGTTTTGCTTTTTGGGCGCACCGGAGGTTTGGCTGACTTGCGCTGGTGATTGGCGAAAGCGGTGGGGCAGCCAATCTCCCTTTTTGTGGGAGAAAGGCCCGGCAGGGCAGAGGGGCGCTGTCCCGCCGGCGTATCAAAGCTTTGGTTCCTCGCCCCAACCGAAGGCGGGGGAGAGGTGGCCGCGAAGCGGACGGAGGGGGCCTTCGCAGGGCGCTTCCCTCTCCGCCTCGGCTTCGCCGAGCCACCTCTCCCCACTTTCGTGGGACGAGGAACCTTCGTCCTGTGAGCGTCGAGTTCCTTCGCGCCCCCCTCTGTCCTGCCGGACATCTCCACCACAAGGGGGGAGATTGGCCGTCACGCCGGCTTTCGCCAATCGCAAGCGTCGAAAGAAAGAAGACTCCGAAGCAGCCGATCTTTGAGCGTTTTAAAGGAGCCGAGGACGTGACTTTTGAAGCTATCCAACAAAAAGGAAGAGGCTAAGCGATCAGCTCTTCAGCTTGGCATTGCAGAGGCTGTAGTAGCCGCCGCCCTTCTGGATCCAACGAAGGCCGTTCAACGTACCCGCCTCCTTGTTGTCGTGGTAACCCTGCAGGCAGGTCTTCATCCTGGCCTTCGCGGGCTTTTCGGTCTTGAACTCGGCGGCGAGGGTGGTCGGGAATGTCACACCCGCCGGCGCCACAGTGGGGGTGACCGCCGCGCTGGTGTCTTTTTCTGCTGGCTCCGCGGTTTTGACCGAATCCGCGCTGACACTCTCCGCGGCGGACGTGGCGCATTTCTCCTTGCGGAAAGCGGCCCAGTCCATGCCGTTCAGAGTGCCGCCTTCCTTGGCTGCCTGATAGGTCTCGCCGCATTCCTTCATCGTCAGTGCGCTCGCAGGTGAGGCGCTCCAAGCGACCAGTGCCGTCACAGCCAACGCCGCCAATTTCAAATTGAACATAAGACCCTCCTGATTGATGATAAGTTAGACGTCTTTTGTATACTGTTTGTTCCCTGTATGTTCAACTGGAATTTTTGCGAGCTACCCATGAGCCTGGCGGTGGGCAGTGTGGGCAAATCGACGATGCCGGCAGTCCCGCCATATGCAGATAGAGCAAGGCCGCGGGCGTCTTCGCCTGTACAAAAAAGCCCACGCATCTTGCGATGCGCGGGCCTTTTCTCTTGAATAACTAGGCGATCAGCTCTTCAGCTTGGCATTGCAGAGGCTGTAGAAGCCGCCACCCTTCTGGATCCACTTCAGGCCGTTCAGCGTGTTGGCGTCCTTGTTGGCGTAGTACTGCTCAAGGCAGGTGTGCATGCGGCCCTTACCCGGGTTCTCGGTGGCGAATTTCGGCGAGATCGCCTTCGGGAAGCTCACGCCCTTCGGCGCTGCGACCGTCGGCTTCGCCGGCTCGCTGGTGTAGGTGGCCTCCGTCGGAGCCGGCACTGTGTCGTCGTCATCGGCGCCGGCACCGCACTCCGCCTTGCGGAAGTCGTTCCACTTCATGCCGTTGAGCTTGTTGGCGGTCTTCGCGGCCTGGTACTTGGTGCTGCATTCCGCCATGGTCAGGCCCTTGCCGCCGGCGGCAGCCGCGGTCGAGGTTTTGGCCGGCTTGGTTTCAGCCGCGGGCGCGGTGGCAGCCGCGGCGGTTGCGCCAGGGCCGCACTCGGCCTTGCGGAAGTCATTCCACTTCATGCCGTTGAGCGTGCCGGCGGATTTTGCCGCCTGGTACTTGGCGCTGCATTCCTTGGAGCTCAGGCCCTTGGTCGCGTCGGCGGCGGCGGCCTTTGCCTTCTTGGTCGTCGTCTTGGTGTCGGCGGCCTTCGTGTCGGTCGCAGCCTTGGTGTCGGTGGCCGCCTTGGTGTCGGTCGCGGCGGAAGCATCGCTGCCGCACTGCGCCTTGCGGAACTGGTTCCAGGTCTGGCCGGCAAGCGTTCCCGCATCCTTGGCCGCATTATACTTGGTGCTGCACTCGGCCATGGTCAGCGCGTTGGCCGGCGCCGCCATGAACAAGGTTGCGACGGCGAGACCCGTCAAAGCTGCAAGTCTATGAATAAGCATGGCGTTTTCTCCCTTGCTGCCGCCAATAGGTGTCCCTATGCCAAATCAATAGCTCTCAATGTCCGGTTGCGCCAGATGCATCCGGCGCGGGACCCGTCACAAAGTGTGTTGCTCCTGATAAGGTGATGAATTGCTTGCGGGTTCGCCGCCAGCCAAAGTTTCCAGGCTCCGAAAAGCCTCGCGTGGGCAGGTGTAGCGCCGCCAAGTCAAAGGTGGTGATAGGCCGTCGAACCACTTGCACCGCCTGCGACAATGTTTTTCTAAGGATTGGTAATATACAATCACGAAATTTGATGATCGGATGCGGCCCAATTGTGGCAATACGGGCCTGCTGAAAACCGACGGGGACTGTAAGGATATGGCAGGTCAGTATTTCGGCACGGACGGTATTCGCGGACGCGCCAACAAATTTCCGATGACGGCCGAGGTCGCCATGCGCGTCGGCATGGCCGCTGGGCTTTCGTTCCAGCGCGGCAATCATCGTCACCGCGTCGTGCTCGGCAAGGATACGCGGCTTTCCGGCTACATGATCGAGAACGCCATGGTTGCCGGCCTGTGCGCCGCCGGCATGGACGTCTTCCTGCTCGGCCCGATCCCGACGCCTGCCGTCGCCATGCTGGTGCGCTCGTTGCGCGCCGACATCGGCGTGATGATCTCGGCCTCGCACAACCCTTATTACGACAACGGCATCAAGCTGTTCGGTCCCGACGGCTACAAGCTCTCCGACGAGATCGAGGAGCGCATCGAAGGCATGCTCGACAAGGACATCGAGCTGGCGCTCGCCGATTCCGACGGGCTCGGCCGGGCCAAGCGCGTCGACGGAGTGCATGACCGCTATATCGAATTCGCCAAGCGCACGCTGCCCCGCTCGATGTCGCTCTCGGGTCTGCGGATCGTCGTCGATTGCGCGAACGGCGCTTCCTACAAGGTGGCGCCCGAGGCGCTGTGGGAGCTCGGCGCCGAGGTGGTGGCGATCAATGTCGAGCCGAACGGCTTCAACATCAATAAGGAGTGCGGCTCGACCCATCCGGCCGGCCTGCAGAAGAAGGTGCATGAGGTGCGCGCCGACATCGGCATCGCGCTCGACGGCGACGCCGACCGCGTGGTCATCGTCGACGAGAACGGAGCGATCGTCGACGGCGACCAGATCATGGCACTGATCGCCGAATCCTGGCACCAGAGCGGAAGGCTGGCCGGCGGCGGAGTCGTTTCCACCGTGATGTCCAATCTCGGCCTGGAGCGCTTCCTCGGCGACATGAAGCTGCAGCTGCATCGCACCAAGGTGGGCGACCGCTATGTGGTCGAACATATGCGCGCGCATGGCTTGAATGTCGGCGGCGAGCAGTCCGGCCACATCGTGCTTTCCGATTTCTCGACCACGGGAGACGGTCTGGTCTCGGCTCTGCAGGTGCTCGCCTGCATCAAGCGGCAGAACCGCCCGGTCAGCGAATTGTCGAAGAAGTTCGAGCCGGTGCCCCAGCTTCTCAAGAACGTCCGCATCTCCGGGGGCAAGCCGCTGGAGGAAGCGCCGGTCAAGGCGGCGATCGAAGAAGGGCGCAACCGGCTCGGCACGTCCGGCCGCCTCGTCATCCGGCCATCCGGCACCGAGCCGCTGATCCGCGTCATGGCCGAGGGCGACGACCCGCAACTGGTCGAGGCGGTCGTCAACGACATCGTGGGCATCCTCCAGGAAACCCGCAGCGCCGCCTGAAGCCGGTTGCCGAGCTTCAAGGTCATCGAGCCCGCCGTCAGGCGGGCTTTTTCGTCGAGGGCAGGCCTCCCGGACAACGGGGTTCCCTCTAAAATTGTATAGATTCGTGGTTAATCGGTACGGTTAAACGGCTTTTAACCTTTGCAATTCATTATCCAAACCCGAGGTCAATCATCTTCGGGCGGGTGTCGTCCCGAGGCTTCTTAGGGGTGACAGAATGTTCAAGACAGCAAGAATGGCATTGCTTGCCGTGCTGTTCGCGGGCTCGGCCGGACCGCTCTTCGCGGCCGACCTCCCCGAACCGCAGGTCGAAGAGGCGCCGCCGCCGGTCGTCGAACAGCAGCCGATCGATGTCGGCGGCTGGTATATCCGCGGCGACATCGATTATCACAAATCGGATCTCGGCAGCATTGACTATATTACATACGGGCCGCCGCCCGGCAGCAATGATTTCGATTTCGGCCATCTGAAGGGCGGCTTCTCGCTCGGCGGTGGTGTTGGCTACAAGATCAACAACTATCTCCGCACCGACCTGACCGCAGATTACTGGTTCAAGTCGAACTTCAACGGCCAGACCTCGGATCTGATTACAACGTCGACCGAAGTTTCGAAAATGAGCGCCCTGCTGCTGCTCGCCAATGCCTATGTCGACATCGGTACCTGGCACGGCATCACGCCTTATGTCGGCGCCGGCATCGGTGGTGCGCACGTCAAATGGGACACGGTCCATGATCCGAACACCACCGAGACCAATCCTGGCTCGTCCAACTGGCGCTTCGCTTACGCGCTTATGGCTGGCGCGTCCTACTGCCTGACCGACAGGGTGATCCTCGACGCCGGGTACCGCTTCACGCACATCGAGGGCGGCCGCATGTTCGAGTTTGATACGAGCAGTTCCGGGCCAGGTTTCGACCACGGCATCAACACGCACGAAGTGCGCGGCGGCCTGCGCTACCAGTTCGGCGGCAACAATGGCTGCGCGGAACCGGTCGCCTATCAGCCGGAACCGGAGCCGATCTACACCAAGTAATCGCTTCTTGAATCCTGGAACTCAAAGCCGCCCGGCATCAGCCGGGCGGCTTTCGTTTTATGCGACGCCGGTAAATATCGATCGAAATCAATTCGGTAACTGGCTGTTATCCTTAACCGGCACTTAACCACTATGGTTAACAATGCTTCTTGAAACGGCAGCTCTGCTCGCGCTCGCGACTGGCGCCAACTTCAGGAGCCGGGGACCATGATATCAAAATCGCGTATCGCACTGGCGCTCGCCTCAATCGTGCTGATGCCGGCGACACAGGCTTTGTCAGCCGACTACGACCCGCCGATCTATGTCGACCAGGCGCCGGACTACCAGCCGGTCGAGGTCGGCTCGGGCTGGTACCTGCGCGGCGATGTCGGTTATGCCTTCAGCCATCCGTTTGACGAGACCAGCAACAATCCGGGCTTTTCGCACAGCCGGACGTTGTTCGATGCTAGCGTCGGCATGGGCTATCATTTCAACGATTACCTTCGTGCCGATCTGAACTTGGGAATCCTGCCGTCAAACAAGTTCGGCGACAGTGTAGACACCACCTGTAGCGGATCAACAACGACGACAGTCGTTGACAACACCTCCGGCTCGATTACGAGCCAAATCACGACTCGGCCCACCACTCAACCCTGCAAGGGCTCCAGCAACGCCCTGAACAAAGCTTATAGCCTGATGGCCAACGGCTATATCGATCTCGGCACGTATGTAGGTATCACGCCCTATATCGGCGCCGGCGCCGGCGTTGTCTATGATAAGTACGCCAGCACGATCGGCGCGAAAAATTGCGCTCCGTCGAGCAGCAGCGTCGTCGGCAACGGCACCACCACCACGACGCAATTCAACTGCGATGACCCCGCCGGCTATGACGGGCAGGTCAGTTCGAAGGCGAGCTATGACTTTGCCTATTCGCTGGCGGCCGGCCTTTCGTACCAGATGACCAGAAACGTTTCGGTCGACCTCGGCTATGAGTATCTCTCAGTTCCGAGCGCCAAATATGTCGCCTATGATAACGGGCTCTTCAACGTTCACAAGGGTGTGAACTTCCAGACCGTCAAGCTCGGACTGCGTTATGATCTTTGGTAGCGCAGACGGCAGCAAAAACCGCAGACGGCGGTTCTCTTCAGTCCCGACGTCTGCTTTTTGCGGCATTGCTTTTCGCGAGCAAATATCCCGACAGCGACAAAAACTTTGCTCTTGACGCCGAAAGTCTAAACGCATATCGCCGTCCGTGGGCCACCCCTCCCCAACGAGGGGCCACTATCTGGAAGGATAGACCACGATGACGACACCTACCAAGCCCGGACTCCGTCCGGCAAACCCCAATTTCTCCTCAGGTCCCTGCGCAAAACGTCCCGGCTGGTCGGCCGAGGCGCTCTCGAAGGCCGCGCTAGGGCGCTCCCATCGCGCCAAGATCGGCAAGAGCAAGCTCGAACAGGCGATCGAGCTGACGCGCGACATCCTCAAGGTCCCCGCCGGCTATCGCATCGGCATCGTGCCGGCGTCCGACACCGGCGCCGTTGAGATGGCGCTGTGGTCGCTGCTCGGCGAGCGCGGTGTCGACATGGTCGCCTGGGAAAGCTTCGGCTCCGGCTGGGTGACGGATGTCGTCAAGCAGCTCAAGCTCGCCGACGTGCGCAAGTTCGAGGCCGGCTACGGCCAGCTGCCCGACCTCAAGCAGATCGATTTCGATCGCGACGTGGTCTTCACCTGGAACGGCACGACCTCCGGCGTGCGCGTGCCGAACGGCGATTTCATTCCCGCGGACCGCAAGGGCTTGACCATTTGCGACGCGACGTCCGCCGCCTTCGCGCAAAGGCTCGACTTTGAAAAACTCGATGTCGTCACCTTCTCCTGGCAGAAGGTGCTGGGTGGCGAAGGCGCGCACGGCATGCTGATCCTGTCGCCCCGCGCCGTCGAGCGGCTGGAGACCTACAAGCCGGCCTGGCCGCTGCCGAAGATTTTCCGCCTGACCTCGGGCGGCAAGCTGATCGAGGGCATCTTCAAGGGCGAGACCATCAACACGCCGTCGATGCTGTGCGTCGAGGATTATCTCGATGCGCTGCACTGGGCGAAGTCGATCGGCGGCCTGGAAGCGCTGATTGCCCGCGCCGACGCCAATGCCGCGGTGCTCGACCGGTTCGTTGGCAAGTCGTCGTGGCTCGGCCATCTGGCCGTCGATCCGGCAACACGCTCGAACACGTCCGTGTGCCTGTCCTTCACCGATCCGGATATCGCGGCGCTCGATGCCGACGGTCAGGCGGCCTTCGCCAAGGGCCTCGTCTCGGCGCTCGACAAGGAAGGTGTCGCCTACGACATCGGCTCCTATCGCGACGCGCCGCCCGGGCTGCGCATCTGGTGCGGCGCCACCGTCGAGACCGCCGATCTCGAAGCGCTGCTGCCCTGGCTCGACTGGGCCTTCGCCGCGCAGAAGGCGTCGCTCAAGGCGGCGGCCTGAAATCCGTGGCGGCCTGCGGGCCGCCACCATTTCCCGACACATCCAATTCCCTTCAAGGAGGCCGTGATGGCGCCCCGCGTTCTCGTTTCGGATAAACTTTCAACCACCGCCGTGCAGATCTTCAAGGATCGCGGCATCGAGGTCGACTACCTGCCCGACCTCGGCAAGGACAAGGAAAAGCTGCTCGAGGTGATCGACCAATATGACGGCCTCGCCATTCGCTCGGCGACCAAGGTCACCGAGAAGCTGATCAATGCGGCAACCAGGCTCAAGGTCGTCGGCCGCGCCGGCATCGGCGTCGACAATGTCGATATCCCGGCCGCCAGCCGCAAGGGCATCATCGTGATGAACACGCCTTTCGGCAATTCGATCACCACGGCCGAGCATGCGGTGGCGATGATCTTCGCGCTGGCGCGGCAGATCCCGGAAGCCAATGCCTCGACCCATGCGGGAAAATGGGAAAAGAACCGCTTCATGGGCGTCGAGATCACCAGCAAGACGTTGGGCGTGATCGGCTGCGGCAATATCGGCTCGATCGTCGCCACGCGCGGCGTCGGATTGAAGATGCATGTTATCGCCTTCGATCCGTTCCTGTCGGACAGCCGCGCCGAGGAGCTCGGCGTCCAGAAGGTCGAGCTCGACGAGCTCTTCGCCCGCGCCGACTTCATCACGCTGCACACGCCACTGACCGAGAAGACGCGCAACATCATCGACGCGGCCGCGATCGCCAAGATGAAGGACGGCGTGCGCATCATCAATTGCGCGCGTGGCGGCCTGGTCGTCGAGGCCGATCTGGTCGCGGCGCTGAAGAGCGGCAAGGTGGCGGGCGCGGGCATCGACGTATTCGAGGTCGAGCCGGCGGAGAACAACCCGCTGTTCGGCATGGAGAATGTCGTGGCGACACCGCATCTCGGCGCCTCGACCACCGAGGCTCAGGAGAATGTCGCGCTGCAGGTCGCCGAGCAGATGAGCGACTATCTCATCAATGGCGCCGTCTCCAACGCCATCAACATGCCTTCGATCACCGCCGAGGAAGCGCCGAGGCTCAAGCCCTTCGTCAAGCTTGCCGAGGTGCTCGGCGCCTTCGTCGGCCAGGTCACCGAGGATCCGATCAAGGAGGTCGAGATCCTGTTCGACGGCTCGACCGCGACGATGAACACGCGCGCGCTGGTGAGCGCCGCCCTTGCCGGCCTGATCCGGCCGCAAGTCTCCGACGTCAACATGGTGTCGGCGCCGATCATGGTGAAGGAACGCGGCATCATCGTCGCCGAGGTCAAGCGCGACAAGTCGGGCGTGTTCGACGGCTATATCAAGCTGACGGTCAAGACCGAGCACATGACGCGCTCGATCGCCGGCACCTGCTTCTCCGACGGCAAGCCGCGCTTCATCCAGATTAAGGGCATCAATCTCGACGCCGAAGTCGGCCAGCACATGCTCTACACGACTAATGCCGATGCGCCCGGCATCATCGGCCTGCTCGGCACGGTGTGCGGCGAGAACGGCGTCAACATCGCCAACTTCCAGCTCGGCCGCAACCGGCCGGGCGGCGATGCGATCGCGCTGCTTTATCTCGACGCGCCGTTCCCGGAAAAGGTGCTGGAACAGGTGCGCGCGCACAAGTCGATCGACTCGGCGAAGCGGCTGCGCTTCGACGTCGGCGCCGAGTGAACGTTGAAAATGAAGACGCCCCGCCTGCATCGTCAGGCGAGGCGCTGATAGTACAGCCATCGCCAACGGCTGCTTGACGCGTGCTCGGGAGATATCATCCCGCCTGCAGTGCCGCTCTGCTGCCGCTGTATTCGGCAAGGGCAATGCCGCCGAGGACAAGAGCCAGCGCGAAGGCCTGATAGGGCTGAAACTGCTCGCCGACGATCAGCACCGAAAGCAGCGTGCCGAAGATCGGCACCAGGTTGATGAACAGGCCGGCCCGGTTGGCGCCGATCAGCTCGTTGCCCTTGATGTAGAGGACCTGCGAGACGACCGAGGCGCCGAGCGCCGTATAGAGCGTGAGCGCCCATCCGCTTGCGTCCGGCATGACGGCGCGGCCGGCCGCAATCTCCCAGATGACGAAGGGCAGGGAGATCAGCAGCGCGGCGATCGACAGCGCCAGCATGAAACTCTGCCAGCGGATTGCGGGCCTGAGGCGCAGCCCAACCGAATAGAGGCTGTAGCAAAGCACAGCGACAAGCATGATGGCGTCGCCGAAGTTGAGGTCGAGCTTCAAGAGCTGGCCGAGATCGCCATGGCTTGCGGTCAGCGCGACGCCGACGATGGTGAGCACGACGCCGAGGATCTGCAGAGGCCGCACGCGCAGCCGGAAGAACATGAAATTGGCAAGGATGATGACGATCGGGATGGCCGCCTGCTCGATCGAGACGTTGATAGCGGTTGTGTAGTTGAGCGCGGTGTAGAAGATGACGTTGAAGATGGTGAAGCCGCACGCGCCGAGGCCGGCAAGCAGTTTCCAGTGGCTGCGCACTTCGGGCCAGTCCTCGCGCAGCGTCCGCCAGCCGACGGGCAGCAGGATCAGCACCGCCATCACCCAGCGCAGGAACACCAGCGTCATCGGCGAGACATGGCCGACGGCAAGCTCGCCCGCGACCGAATTGCCGCCCCACAACAGCATGGTCGACAGAAGGAACAGATAGGCGGCTCGGTGCATGAGGGATCGGCCTGCAGGGATGTTCGCGGGTTCAGGCCGGCCTAGAGTGGCGGCGGCGGCAAGTAAATGATGCGAAAGCTGGAATTTGTTATGCCTGATCGGGACGAGGCTTCGCCGGCATCGTCATCCCGATCCAACTCCTGGAGCACGATCGGGTTCCGAAAGCCGGCTCCCGCTTTTCAAATCATGTTCCAGGGATGGTTTCGGCGGCAAAGAAAGGGTCGCGCCGGCCGGCGCTTGACGCTATAGAGG
>NZ_RZRX01000112.1:0-19543 GCF_003997405.1 Mesorhizobium sp. M2A.F.Ca.ET.042.01.1.1 | reverse complement strand
ACTGAGGGAGCGGAATAATGGACCTCAAGATTAAAACGCTGGGCGGCAAGGACGCCGGCGAGCTGAAGCTCTCCGAAGAGATTTTCGGCCTCGACCCGCGCGAGGACATCCTGCAGCGCGTCGTGCGCTGGCAGCTCGCCAAGAAGCAGCAGGGCACGCACAAGTCCAAGGGCCGCGCCGAGATCGCGCGCACCGGCGCCAAGATGTACAAGCAGAAGGGTACGGGCCGCGCCCGTCACCATTCGGCTCGCGCTCCGCAGTTCCGCGGCGGCGGCAAGGCGCACGGCCCGGTCGTGCGCAGCCACGAACACGACCTGCCGAAGAAGGTGCGCGCGCTTGGCCTCAAGCATGCTCTCTCGGCCAAGGCCAAGAGCGCTTCGCTCATCATCGTCGACGAGCTGAAGCTTGCCGAAGCCAAGACCAAGGCGCTGGCGGCGAATCTCGAGACGCTGGGGCTGACCAACGCCCTGGTGATCGGCGGCGCCGAGCTTGACCAGAACTTCAAGCTGGCCGCGACCAACATTCCGAACATCGACGTGCTGCCCATCCAGGGCATCAACGTCTACGACATTCTGCGCCGCGGCACGCTGGTCCTTTCGAAGGCAGCCGTCGAGGCTCTCGAGGAGCGCTTTAAATGACCGACCTCCGTCACTACGACGTGATCGTCTCGCCGGCGATCACCGAAAAGTCGACCATGGCTTCCGAGCAGAACCAGGTCGTCTTCAACGTCGCCAAGAAGGCGTCGAAGCCGGAAATCAAGGCTGCCGTGGAAGCTCTCTTCGGCGTCAAGGTGACGGCTGTGAACACGCTCGTCCGCAAGGGCAAGATCAAGCGCTTCCGCGGCACGGTTGGCCGCCAGGGCGACGTCAAGAAGGCGGTTGTGACGCTGGCCGACGGCCAGTCGATCGACGTCGCGACGGGTCTCTGAGCAAGGCCGCGAGGACAGGACAATGGCACTTAAGAAATTCAACCCGGTAACGCCGAGCACCCGCCAGCTGGTCATCGTCGACCGCTCGGGCCTCTACAAGGGCAAGCCCGTCAAGGGGCTGACCGAAGGCCTGACCAAGTCGGGCGGCCGCAACAATTACGGCCGCATCACGGCCCGCTTCATCGGCGGCGGTCACAAGCGTTCGTACCGCATCATTGACTTCAAGCGTAAGAAGTACGACGTCGTCGGCACGGTCGAGCGTATCGAATACGATCCGAACCGCACCGCCTTCATCGCGCTGATCAAGTATGACGACGGCGAGCTGTCCTACATCCTGGCCCCGCAGCGCCTTGCTGCCGGCGACAAGATCGTGGCCGGCGAAGCGGTCGACGTCAAGCCGGGCAACGCGATGCCGCTGGCCTCGATGCCGGTCGGCACGATCGTCCACAACATTGAGCTGAAGCCGGGCAAGGGCGGTCAGGTCGCCCGTTCGGCTGGCGGTTACGCCCAGCTCGTCGGCCGCGACCAGGGCATGGCGATCCTGCGCCTCAACTCGGGCGAGCAGCGCGTCGTGCACGGCTCCTGCATGGCCACCGTCGGCGCGGTGTCGAACCCCGACCACGGCAACATCAATGACGGCAAGGCCGGTCGCACCGTTTGGCGCGGCAAGCGTCCGCACAATCGCGGCGTGGCCATGAACCCGGTCGACCATCCGCATGGCGGCGGCGAAGGCCGCACCTCGGGTGGCCGTCATCCGGTTTCGCCTTGGGGCAAGCCGACCAAAGGCAAGAAGACGCGGTCCAACAAGGCGACCGACAAGTTCATCGTGCGCTCGCGCCATCAGCGCAAGAGCTAAGAAGAGGTAACGCCAAGTGACTCGTTCGATTTGGAAAGGCCCCTTCATCGACGGCTACCTTCTCAAGAAGGTGGACAAGGTTCGTGAAGGCGGTCGCAATGAGGTGATCAAGATGTGGAGCCGTCGCTCCACCATCCTGCCGCAGTTCGTCGGCTTCACCTTCGGTGTCTACAACGGCCAGAAGCATGTCCCGGTCTCGGTGAACGAGGACATGGTCGGCCATAAGTTCGGTGAATTCGCTCCGACCCGGACCTATTACGGTCACGGCGCGGATAAGAAGGCGAAGAGGAAATAATCATGGGCAAGGCCAAAGCTCCGCGCAGGCTTGCTGATAACGAGGCGCGTGCCGTTCTGCGCACGATCCGTATCAGCCCGCAGAAGCTGAACCTTGTTGCCGCGCTGATCCGCGGCAAGAAGGTCGCGACAGCGCTTTCCGACCTCGAATTCTCGGCCAAGCGGATTTCCGGCACGGTCAAGAAGACGCTGGAATCGGCGATCGCCAACGCGGAAAACAATCACGACCTCGATGTCGACGCGCTCGTCGTGGCGGAAGCCTATGTCGGCAAGTCGATCGTCATGAAGCGTTTCCACGCTCGTGGCCGCGGTCGCGCCAGCCGTATCGAAAAGCCGTTCTCGCACCTCACGATCGTCGTTCGTGAAGTCGAGGAAAAAGGGGAGGCCGCATAATGGGCCAGAAAGTCAATCCGATCGGGCTGCGTCTCGGCATCAACCGCACCTGGGATTCGCGCTGGTTCGCGAACACCGGCGAGTACGGCCAGCTGCTGCATGAGGACCTCAAGATCCGCAAGTATCTCGAGAAGGAGCTCAAGCAGGCGGCTATCTCCAAGGTCGTGATCGAGCGTCCGCACAAGAAGTGCCGCGTCACCATCCACGCTGCGCGTCCGGGTCTGATCATCGGCAAGAAGGGCGCCGACATCGAGAAGCTGCGCAAGAAGCTGACCGAGATGACGAAGTCCGAGACGCACCTCAACATCGTTGAAGTGCGCAAGCCGGAAATCGACGCCACGCTGATCGCCCAGTCGATCGCTCAGCAGCTCGAGCGCCGCATCGCGTTCCGCCGCGCCATGAAGCGCGCCGTTCAGTCGGCCATGCGTCTCGGCGCCGAAGGCATCCGCATCAACTGCTCCGGCCGTCTCGGCGGCGCCGAAATCGCGCGCATGGAGTGGTACCGTGAAGGCCGCGTGCCGCTGCACACGTTGCGCGCCGATGTCGATTACGGCACGGCCGAGGCAAACACGGCTTACGGCATCTGCGGCGTCAAGGTTTGGGTGTTCAAGGGCGAGATCCTCGAGCACGACCCGATGGCTTCCGAGCGCCGTGCAACCGAAGGCGATGCCGCGCATGGCGGCGGTGCTGGTGGCGAGCGCGAACGCGGCCGTCGTCGCGAGAACGCCTGAGACATTTGAGAATTTGGAGTTAGAACGATGCTGCAGCCAAAGCGCACAAAGTTCCGCAAGCAGTTCAAAGGCCGTATCCACGGTACCGCCAAGGGCGGCACCAACCTGGATTTCGGCGGTTTCGGGCTGAAGGCGCTTGAGCCGAACCGCGTCACCGCGCGCGAGATCGAGGCGGCCCGCCGCGCGATCACCCGCGAGATGAAGCGCGCCGGCCGCGTCTGGATCCGGGTGTTCCCGGACCTGCCGGTCACCTCGAAGCCGACCGAAGTCCGCATGGGTAAGGGCAAGGGCGGCGTCGACTATTGGGCGGCGCGCGTGAAGCCCGGCCGCATCATGTTCGAGATCGACGGCGTCAGCGAGGAGACCGCGCGTGAGGCGCTGCGTCTCGGCGCCGCGAAGCTCTCGGTCAAGACGCGCTTCGTGCAGCGCATCGCAGAATAAGGACAGGCGATCATGAAAGCCGAAGACATCCGGACCAAGACCCAGGATCAGCTGACCGACGACCTGGCCGCGCTGAAGAAGGAGCAGTTCAACCTGCGCTTCCAGAAGGCCACCGGCCAGCTCGAGAAGACCGCGCGCGTGAAGCAGGTCCGCAAGGACATCGCGCGCATCAAGACCATCGCCGCGGAAAAAGCCGCGGCCAAGAAGGGTTAAGACCATGCCGAAGCGTATCCTGCAGGGCACCGTCGTCAGCGACAAGAACGAGAAGACGGTTGTCGTCAAGGTCGAGCGTCGCTTCACGCATCCGGTGATGAAGAAGACCGTGCGCATGACCAAGAAGTACAAGGCGCACGACGAGAACAACGCCCACAAGGTCGGCGACCAGGTGTTCATCCAGGAATCGAAGCCGATTTCGAAGGACAAGCGCTGGGTCGTGGTTACCTCGGACCAAGCCTGATCTTTGGGCGTAAACAAACGAATTTTGGACAGACCGGGGAGGGGCGTCGCGCGCCTGTCCCGTTAGAAAAGAAGAAGGCGGCCAGTCATGATTCAGATGCAAACAAACCTCGACGTCGCGGACAATTCCGGCGCCCGTCGTGTCATGTGCATCAAGGTGCTGGGCGGCTCGAAGCGGAAGTATGCCTCCGTCGGCGACATCATCGTGGTGTCGATCAAGGAAGCCATTCCGCGCGGCCGCGTTAAGAAGGGCGATGTGATGAAGGCGGTCGTGGTTCGCACGGCCAAGGACATCCGCCGCCCGGACGGCAGCGTGATCCGTTTCGACAAGAACGCGGCAGTTCTCGTCGACAATAAGAAAGAGCCGATCGGCACCCGTATCTTCGGACCGGTTCCGCGCGAGCTGCGCGCCAAGAACCACATGAAGATCATCTCGCTCGCGCCTGAAGTGCTGTAAGGAGCCGGACCAATGCAAAAGATCAGAAAAGGCGACAAGGTCGTCGTGCTTGCCGGCAAGGACAAGGGCCGTTCGGGCGAAGTCCTGTCGGTGCAGCCGAAGGAAGACACCGCGGTCGTCCGCGGCGTGAACCTCATTCGCCGTCACCAGAAGCAGACCCAGTCCCAAGAGGGCGGGATCATCACCAAGGAAGCGCCGATCCACCTGTCGAACATCGCGCTGGCCGACCCCAAGGACGGCAAGCCGACCCGCGTCGGCTTCACCATCCAGAAGGACGGCAAGAAGGTGCGCGTCGCCAAGCGCTCGGGAGAAGTCATCAATGGCTAAGGCTGAAACCAAGCAGGCGGCTGCCAAGAACGAGCCGCGCCTCAAGAAGGTCTATCAAGAGACCATCCGCAAGGCGCTGCAGGAGCAGTTCGGCTACGACAACGAGATGCAGGTTCCGCGCATCGACAAGATCGTGCTGAACATGGGTGTCGGCGAAGCAACCGCCGATTCCAAGAAGCCCTCGGTCGCGGCCGAGGATCTCGCGCTGATCGCCGGCCAGAAGGCCGTCGTCACCCGCGCCCGCAACTCGATTGCCGGCTTCAAGGTGCGCGAGAACATGCCGATCGGCGCCAAGGTCACGCTGCGCAAGGAACGCATGTACGAGTTCCTCGACCGCCTCGTGAACATCGCGCTGCCGCGCGTTCGCGACTTCCGCGGACTGAACCCGAAGAGCTTTGACGGCCGTGGCAACTACGCCATGGGCATCAAGGAGCACATCGTGTTCCCGGAGATCAACTACGACAAGGTTGATCAGGTCTGGGGCATGGACGTCATCGTTTGTACGACGGCGAAGACGGATGACGAAGCCAGGGCTCTGCTCAAGGCTTTCAACTTCCCCTTCCGCCAGTAACGGCAGCGAAAAAGGAAAAATCTGAAATGGCAAAGACCAGCTCAGTCGAGAAGAACAACCGGCGCCGCAAGCTCGCCGACCAGTACGCCGCCAAGCGCACGGCGCTCAAGGCCATCATCATGGATCAGTCCAAGCCGATGGAAGAGCGTTTCCGCGCCCAGCTGAAGCTGTCGGCGCTGCCGCGCAACTCGGCCAAGATCCGCATCCGCAACCGTTGCGAAGTCACGGGCCGTCCGCGTGCCTATTATCGCAAGCTGAAGCTTTCGCGTATCGCGCTTCGCGATCTGGGCAACACCGGCCAGATCCCGGGCCTGGTCAAGTCGAGCTGGTAAGGAGACACTGAGATGTCATTGAGCGATCCTCTCGGCGATATGCTGACCCGCATCCGCAACGCCTACGGCCGCAAGAAGTCGAGCGTCTCGACCCCGGCCTCGCGTCTGCGCGCCCGCGTCCTCGAAGTGCTGAAGTCGGAAGGCTATATCCGCGACTACAGCCAGACCGATTTCGAAAACGGCAAGTCCGAAATTGAGATCGAGCTGAAGTATTTCGACGGCGCTCCGGTCGTGCGCGAAATCGAGCGCGTCTCGAAGCCCGGCCGCCGCGTCTATGTCTCGGCCAAGTCGATCCCGCAGGTCGCAAACGGCCTCGGCATCGCCATCCTTTCGACGCCGAAGGGCGTCATGGCCGACCATGAAGCGCGTGAGCAGAATGTCGGCGGCGAGATCCTCTGCCAGATCTTCTGATCGGCCAAGAGATTGATGAATGGGCTTCGGTTCTCGGGATCGCGCCCGGGAACTGGAACCTGAAACGAAAGAAGTGACGAGGACAACAAAATGTCTCGTATCGGAAAGAAACCCGTTTCGCTGCCGCAGGGCGTGACCGCATCCGTCAACGGCCAGACCGTGACGGCGAAGGGCCCGAAGGGCGAGCTGAAGTTCGTGGTCAACGACGAAGTGCTGGTCAAGATGGAGAACAACGAGATCTCCGTCGAGCCGCGCGACCAGACCAAGACTGCCCGCTCCAAGTGGGGCATGTCGCGCACGCAGATCGTCAACATCCTGCAGGGCGTGAAGGACGGCTTCGAGAAGAAACTCGAGATCACCGGCGTCGGCTATCGTGCGGCGTTGCAGGGCAAGAACCTGCAGCTCGCGCTTGGCTTCAGCCACGACGTCGTCTACGAGACGCCGCAGGGCATCACCATCACGGTGCCGAAGCCGACCGAGATCACGGTCTCGGGCATCGACAAGCAGCAGGTCGGCCAGGTCGCCGCCGAGATCCGCGAGTATCGGGGTCCGGAGCCGTACAAGGGCAAGGGCGTGCGCTATGCCGACGAGCGCATCGTGCGCAAGGAAGGCAAGAAGAAGTAATAGGCTTGGCCCTGAACCGAAGGTCAGCGCAGCAAGGTCGCGGACTTTTCGGAAGGCGCCAGGCTTGAGAAGTGTAACGCCGCGGGGAGCGGCCGCGGGAGGCTTGGCCTACCGCACAGGGTTGCCCCCGTTTTCTGAAGGCAAGGAACTGACATTATGGCAAGCCCCAAAGAGACCATCCAGCGCCGCGCGCAGCGCGTCCGCCGCCAGTTGAAGAAGGTCGCAGGCGCGCGTCCGCGTCTGTCGGTGCACCGCACCTCGAAGAACATCTACGTTCAGGTCATCGACGACGCCAACGGCCACACGCTGGCCGCCGCCTCGACGCTCGAGAAGGACCTCAAGGGTTCGCTCAAGACCGGCGCCGACACCGCCGCCGCCGCGGCGGTCGGCAAGCTGATCGCCGAGCGCGCTTCGAAGGCCGGCGTCAAGGAAGTCGTCTTCGACCGCGGCCCGTACATCTATCACGGCCGCGTCAAGGCGCTGGCCGAAGCTGCCCGCGAAGGCGGGCTGAGCTTCTAATGCATGATCCCGAAAAGTTGCAGAATTTTCGGACAAGATCATGCAAAGGAAAAAAGTTCGCCGCTGATGACCCAAAGCGGCATCGGCAAACAGCAACCCGTGCTTCCGGAAAAGAACAAGGACTAGGATATGGCACAGGAACGTAGAGAAGGCGGCCGCGGCCGCGAGCGTGAACGTGAAGAGCGTGACGACGGCATGGTGGACAAGCTCGTCCACATCAACCGCGTCGCCAAGGTGGTGAAGGGCGGCCGTCGTTTCGGCTTTGCCGCTCTCGTCGTAGTCGGCGACCAGAAGGGCCGCGTCGGCTTCGGCCACGGCAAGGCGCGCGAAGTGCCGGAAGCCATCCGCAAGGCGACCGAATCGGCCAAGCGCGACATGATCTTCGTGCCGCTGCGTTCGGGCCGCACGCTGCATCACGACGTCGAAGGCCGCTGGGGCGCCGGACGCGTTCTGCTGCGCGCCGCCAAGCAGGGTACCGGCATCATCGCGGGCGGTCCGATGCGCGCCGTCTTCGAGACGCTCGGCATGCATGACGTGGTCGCCAAGTCGATGGGTTCGTCGAACCCCTACAACATGGTTCGCGCCACCTTCGACGCGCTGAAGAGCCAGATGCATCCGAAGGATGTGGCTGCCGCGCGCGGCATCAAGTATTCGACGCTTCAGGCCCGCCGCGGCACCGCCGTTGCGGCTGAAGAATAGTCGCGCTGACCAGGGATTTCGACCATGGCCAAGAAAGCTACCAAGACCATCACCGTCGAGCAGATCGGCTCGCCGATCCGCCGGCCGAAGGAGCAGCGCGCGACGCTGGTCGGCCTCGGCCTGAACAAGATGCACAAGCGGCGCACGCTGGAAGACACCCCTTCCGTGCGCGGCATGATCGCCGCCGTCCAGCACCTCGTCCGCGTCGTGGACGAGGCCTGAACGGAAGCGCAGGAGAAGAATGATGAAACTCAACGATCTGCGTGACAAGGACGGCGCCACGCATTCCAGGAAGCGCCTCGGCCGCGGCATCGGCTCCGGCTCGGGCAAGACCGCTGGTCGCGGCGTCAAGGGCCAAAAGGCCCGTTCGGGCGTTGCCATCAACGGCTTCGAGGGCGGCCAGATGCCGCTCTACCGGCGCCTGCCGAAGCGCGGCTTCAACAACCTGTTCGGCAAGAGCTTCGCGGTCGTGTCGCTGGCCAAGATCCAGGCGGCGATCGACGCCAAGAAGCTCGACGCCAAGGCGGCCGTGACGGCCGAGGCCCTGGTTGCCGCCGGCGTCATCCGCCGCGCCAAGGACGGCGTGCGCGTGCTGTCCGACGGCGAGCTCAAGGCCAAGCTCTCCTTCGACGTCGCCGGCGCTTCCAAGGCCGCGATCGAGAAGATCGAGAAGGCCGGCGGTTCGGTGAAGCTGCCGGAAGCGGCCGCCGCCGCCGAGTAACGGCGATTTGAAGCGCGGCCGACCGGGATGACTTCGCATTTTCCCTCGAACCGCGCTTTGACCAGATGAATTGGGCGGCCGCGTCAACGCGGCCGCTTGCATGTTTAAGGTCCGGAGCTTATCTCGTGAGCTTCGGTGACACGCGCCGCCTGAGCTGGGGGCGTCGAGCGTGACACGGAAATCAATGAAGTAGAGCAGGATGTTGTCCGAAAACCGCTCCACACTTTTCGGCATCATGCTCTAGCGGAGAATCAGGCATGGCTTCGGCTGCTGAACAACTAGCCTCCAATCTGAATTTCGCGGCCTTCGCCAAGGCCGAGGACCTCAAGAAGCGCATCTGGTTCACCATCGGCGCGCTGCTCGTCTACCGCCTCGGCACCTACATCCCGCTTCCCGGCATCAATCCCGACGCTTTCGCCCAGGCTTTCTCCTCGCAGAGCAAGGGCGTCCTCGGCATGTTCAACATGTTCGCCGGCGGCGCCGTGCAGCGCATGGCGATCTTCGCGCTGGGCATCATGCCCTACATCTCCGCCTCCATCATCATGCAGCTGATGACCTCGGTCATCCCGTCGCTGGAAGCGCTGAAGAAGGAAGGCGAGCAGGGCCGCAAGATCATCAACCAATACACGCGCTACGGCACCGTGCTCCTGGCGCTGATCCAGGCCTACGGCATTTCGATCGGTCTCGAAGGCGGCAACGGCATCGTCAACGATCCCGGCATGTTCTTCCGCATCTCGACCGTCGTCACGCTGGTCGGCGGCACCATGTTCCTGATGTGGCTCGGCGAGCAGATCACCGCGCGCGGCATCGGCAACGGCATTTCGCTGATCATCTTCTCCGGCATCGTCGCCGGCCTGCCGCGGGCGATCTCCGGCACGCTGGAGCTCGGCCGCACCGGCGCGCTGTCGACGGGCCTCATCCTTGCGATCATCGTGCTGGCCATCATCGTCATCGCGCTCATCGTCTTCTTCGAGCGCGCGCAGCGCCGCCTGCTCATCCAGTATCCGAAGCGCCAGGTCGGCAACCGCATGTTCCAGGGCGATACCTCGCATCTGCCGCTGAAGCTCAACACTTCGGGCGTCATCCCACCGATCTTTGCGTCCTCGTTGCTGCTTCTGCCGGCAACCGTCGCGGGCTTCTCGCAGGCGACCAACCTGCCTGCCTGGGCAAGCACGATCCTGGCCTCGCTCGGCCATGGCCAGCCGCTCTACATGATCTTCTACGCGGGCATGATCGTCTTCTTCGCCTTCTTCTACACGGCGATCGTTTTCAACCCGAAGGACACGGCCGACCAGCTCAAGAAGCATTCCGGCTTCATCCCGGGCTATCGTCCAGGCGAACGCACCGCCGAATATATCGACTATGTTCTGACGCGTATCACCGTCATCGGCGCCATCTACCTGGTGCTGGTCTGTCTGCTGCCGGAATTCCTGATCTCAGCGACTGGCGTACCTTTCTACCTCGGTGGCACATCGCTTCTGATCGTGGTCAGTGTCACGCTCGACACGGTGGCGCAGATTCAGGGTCACCTGATCGCGCACCAGTATGAGGGCCTGATCAAGAAGTCGAAGTTGCGTGGGGGGAAGAGGAGCAGATGAGGCTGATATTGCTTGGGCCGCCGGGGGCGGGCAAGGGGACGCAAGCACAAAGACTGGTAGAAAAACACGGCATCCCACAGCTCTCGACGGGGGACATGCTGCGTGCCGCCGTCCAGGCCGGAACCGAGGTCGGCAAGCGTGCCAAGGCGGTGATGGATGCCGGCGAGCTGGTCTCGGACGCGATCGTCAACGCCATCGTCGCCGAGCGCATCGATCAGCCGGATTGCGCCAGGGGCTTCATCCTCGACGGCTACCCGCGCACGCTGGTCCAGGCGGATGCGGTCGAGGCCATGCTTGCCGAGCGCGGCATCGCGCTCGACACCGTCATCGAGCTTGTCGTCGACGACAAGGCGCTGGTCGGCCGAATCGTCAAGCGCGCCGAGGATGCCAAGGCCGCCGGCCAGCCGGTGCGCAAGGACGACAACCCGGCGGTGTTCGAGGAACGCCTTCGCGAATATTACAAGAAGACGGCGCCGCTGACCGGCTACTACTACGCCAAAGGCAAGCTCAAGACGGTCGATGGCATGGCCAGTATCGATGCCGTGACCGACGAGATCGGCAAGGTGCTCGCGGCCGCGGCGAAATAGCTCGCGCCGACAATTGAAGATTGCGCTTGACGGGAACGGGCCGTTGGGGTATGGCGGCCCGTCTTCCTATCAGGCATGGACTTTGCTTGCCCTTGCGGGCAAGGCATCCGCTTTGAACCAGGAAACTCCCGCAAGGGCCGGCCTCCACCGGACGCGGGGTAACTTGAACGCCGGCTCGTCCGGCCTACATGGAGAAAGAGAAGAACATGGCTCGTATAGCCGGCGTCAACATTCCGACCAACAAGCGCGTCGTCATCGCGCTTCAGTACATTCACGGTATCGGCAAGAAGTTTGCCCAGGAGATCGTCGACAAGGTCGGCATTCCGGCGGACCGCCGCGTCAACCAGCTGACCGACGCGGAAGTGCTGCAGATCCGCGAGACGATCGACCGCGACTACCAGGTCGAAGGCGACCTGCGCCGCGAAGTCTCGATGAACATCAAGCGGCTCATGGACCTCGGCTGCTACCGTGGCCTGCGTCACCGCCGCTCACTGCCCGTCCGCGGCCAGCGCACGCACACCAACGCGCGCACCCGCAAGGGCCCGGCCAAGGCGATCGCCGGCAAGAAGAAGTAATTGAGCGAATAGCGAGCAGTCATTAGCGAGTAGGGTTCTATTCGCAACTCACTGCTCCCTACTCGCTTCCCAAGGTGGAGCCGCTGGCATTACGGCGGTGTAGAGATCAACTGAAAGGACTACCATGGCCAAGGAAGCCGCTCGTGTTCGCCGTCGCGAACGCAAGAACATCTCGTCGGGCGTTGCCCACGTCAATTCGACCTTCAACAACACCATGATCACCATCACCGACGCGCAGGGCAATTCGATTGCCTGGTCGTCGGCCGGTGCGCAAGGGTTCAAGGGTTCGCGCAAGTCGACCCCGTTCGCCGCCCAGATGGCTGCCGAGGACGTCGCCAAGAAGGCCCAGGAACACGGTATGCGCATGCTCGAGGTCGAGGTCTGCGGACCCGGCTCCGGCCGTGAATCGGCCCTTCGCGCGCTGCAGGCGGCTGGCTTCACCATCACCTCGATCCGCGACGTGACGCCGATCCCGCACAATGGTTGCCGTCCGCGCAAGAAGCGCCGCGTCTGATTTTTAAGCGCCGCGCGAGCGCCACGGCGTTCCTCCGCGGTTTTCCGTGTCGCCCGCCACGATTGGATGGTGGCGGGGCAAAGGAAGGAAGACATTTATGATCCAGAAAAACTGGCAGGAACTGATCAAGCCGAACAAGATCGAGTTCTCGTCGAAGAAGAAGACGCTGACCACGCTGGTGGCCGAGCCGCTCGAGCGCGGTTTTGGCCTGACGCTGGGCAACGCGCTGCGGCGCGTGCTTCTGTCTTCGCTGCGCGGCGCGGCTGTCACCGCCGTGCAGATCGACGGTGTGCTGCATGAATTCTCGTCCATCGCCGGCGTGCGCGAGGACGTGACCGACATCGTGCTCAACATCAAGGAAATCGCCATCCGCATGGAAGGCGATGGTCCGAAGCGCATGGTCGTGCGCAAGCAGGGCCCGGGCGCCGTGCTCGCCGGCGACATCCAGACCGTGGGCGACGTCGAGATCCTCAACCCCGACCACGTCATCTGCACGCTGGACGAGGGCGCCGAGATCCGCATGGAGTTCACGGTCGACACCGGCAAGGGCTATGTGCCGGCCGAGCGCAACCGCGCCGAGGACGCGCCGATCGGCCTGATCCCGGTCGACTCGCTCTACTCGCCGGTCAAGAAGGTCTCCTACAAGGTCGAGAACACCCGCGAGGGCCAGGTGCTCGACTATGATAAGCTGACCATGACCATCGAGACCAACGGCTCGATCTCGGGCGAGGACGCGGTCGCTTTCGCCGCCCGCATCCTGCAGGACCAGCTCGCGCTGTTCGTCAACTTCGACGAGCCGCAGAAGGAAGTCGCAACCGAAGCCGTCACCGAGCTCGCCTTCAACCCGGCGCTGCTTAAGAAGGTCGACGAGCTCGAGCTTTCGGTGCGTTCGGCCAACTGCCTGAAGAACGACAACATCGTCTATATCGGCGACCTGATCCAGAAGACCGAAGCCGAGATGCTGCGCACCCCGAACTTCGGCCGCAAGTCGCTGAACGAGATCAAGGAAGTGCTGGCGGCCATGGGCCTGCACCTCGGCATGGAAGTGCCGGACTGGCCGCCGGAAAACATCGAAGACCTCGCAAAACGTTACGAAGACCAATATTGAGCATGAATTCCAAGGATCGGCGGCGAAAGCCGCTCGATCCGACGGTCATGCGGAAAACCATCAGAGGCCGTGGCCTCTTGAACAACTGAAGAAGGAAAAGAGCCATGCGCCACGGTTTCAAAGGCCGTCGCTTCGCCCGCAGCGTAAGCCACCGCAAGTCGATGTTCGCCAATCTCGCCGTGTCTCTGATCGAGCACGAGCAGATCGTCACCACCCTGCCGAAGGCGAAGGACCTGCGTCCGATCGTCGAGAAGCTCGTCACGCTCGGCAAGCGCGGCGACCTGCACGCACGTCGTCAGGTCATCGCTCAGATCGGCAACGAGCCGGTCGTGAAGCGCCTGTTCGAGACCCTCGCTCCGCGCTACGCTACCCGCAACGGCGGCTACCTGCGCATCATGAAAGCGGGCTTCCGCAAGGGCGACAACGCTGCCATGGCGGTCATCGAATTCGTCGACCGCGACACCTCGGCCAAGGGCGCCGCCGACCGCGCTCGCCTTGAGGCAGAGGGCGCCAATGAGGAAGCCGCGGCCGCCTGAGGCCTGCGTTTTCCTTAATGACTTCAAGGGGCCTTCGGGCCCCTTTTTTGCATTTGGAGCGGCTTGATCCGAGCGAGCCGAATTTAACGTACAGGCTCATGCTTTTGCGCGACAAGTGTCGCATTTGTGTGCATTAGCCTTTCATTTTGCACAATCGTCGGGACAATGGCGCCCGATCTGGAGGGATTCGAAAATGCGCCTCAGACGACTGTTTCTTGTTGCCGCGCTGGCCGTCTTCGCCGTGGCACCGGCCGCAAGACAGGCTTTTGCCGAGGATGCCGCCAAGCCGGCGGATCCGGGCCTCTCCGATGTGCTGACCGACCTGTTGCATGGCGTCGAAGGCGAGAACGGCACGTCCGGCCCCGACAAGCGGGTGCCGTTCGGCCGCGAGGAGGTGCAGCTCTCCTTCGCGCCGCTGGTCAAGCAGACGGCGCCCGCCGTGGTCAATGTCTATGCCTCGCAGACCGCCAAGGTGACGTCGCCTTTCGAGGGCGATCCCTTCTTCGAGGAATTCTTCGGCCGCGCCCAGCCGCGCGCGCAGTCTTCGCTGGGCTCGGGCGTGCTGGTCGATCCGAGCGGCGTCATCGTCACCAATTTCCATGTCATCAAGGACGCCGATGAGGTGAAGGTCGCGACAGCCGACGGGCGCGAGTTCACCTCCAAGGTTATGCTCAAGGACGAGACGCTCGATCTTGCCGTGCTCAAGATTTCAGCCGACAAGCCGTTTCCGGTGATCGCGATCGGCGATTCCGACGCGCTCGAGGTCGGCGACCTAGTGCTCGCCATCGGCAACCCGTTCGGCGTCGGCCAGACCACCACCAGCGGCATTGTCTCGGCGCTTGCCCGCAGCCATATCGGTGTTTCCGATTCGGGCTATTTCATCCAGACTGATGCGGCCATCAACCCCGGCAATTCCGGCGGCGCGCTGATCAACATGGGCGGCCAGTTGGTCGGCATCAACACGGCCATCTACAGCCGCAGCGGCGGCTCGATCGGCATCGGCTTCGCCATCCCCTCGAACATGGTGCGCGCCTTTGCCGACGCCGCCAAGGCCGGGCTCGACTTCTTCGAGCGTCCTTATATCGGCGCTGAGTTCGAACTGGTGACGCCGCAGATCGCCGAATCGCTCGGCATGGAGAAGCCGACTGGCGCACTGGTTTCATCGGTCGAAGGTTCCGGGCCCGCCGGCAAGGCCGGCCTGAAGCCGGGCGATGTCATCCTGTCGCTCAACAACACGCCGGTCGAAAGCATCGAGGCGCTCGACTATCGCATGGCGACGCTGTCGATCGGCACCAAGGCGACCTTCGTCGTGCTGAGCAAGGGCCAGCAGGCAACGCTGGAAATCCCGCTGGAGCGTGCGCCGGAAGGCGCCAAGCCCAGCGAAGTCACCTTGCGTGGCCGTAGTCCCTTTTCCGGCGCCAAGGTCGCGGAACTGTCGCCCAGGCTTGCCCAGCGGCTTGGCCTGCGCACCGATCTCAAGGGCGTCACGGTCATCGATATCAGCCGCGATTCGCCGGCCGCCGATTTCGGCTTCCAGCCCGGCGATATCGTGCGCGAGGTGAACGGCACCAGCATCGACACCGCAGCGACGCTGGCGCAAATTGCCCAGCAGGACACGCGCTGGTGGCGCTTTACCGTCGAGCGCGGCGGGCAGATACTGCGCCAGGTGTTGCGTTATTGAGGCGGTCTGCCCATTTTAAGGCATGATCCCGAACCGAAGCTCCGCTTGGCAAAAAGCGAGAACCGGTGTTCGGACAACATCATGCTCTCAAGAGAGCGGGATCACGTTTCAACCAAAAGACTTGCATGGCCGATCTGTTCAGTTCCGATGAGCCGGAGAAAGCGCCGCCCGGGCGGCCGCTGGCCGACCGGCTGCGCCCAAAGAACCTCGGCGAGGTCGTCGGCCAGGAGCACCTGACCGGCCCGGACGGCGCGCTGACCCGGCTGATCGATTCCGGTTCGCTGGGCTCCATGATCTTCTGGGGTCCGCCGGGCACCGGCAAGACGACAGTGGCGCGGCTGCTGGCAGGCGAGACCAATCTCGCCTTCGAGCAGATCTCGGCAGTGTTTTCCGGCGTCGCGGACCTCAAGAAGGTGTTCGAGGCGGCGAAACTCAGGCGCGCCAACGGCCGCCAGACGCTGCTCTTCGTCGACGAGATCCATCGTTTCAACCGCGCCCAGCAGGACGGCTTCCTTCCGGTGATGGAAGACGGCACCGTGGTGCTGGTCGGCGCCACCACGGAGAACCCGTCCTTCGAGCTGAATGCGGCGCTTCTGTCGCGAGCGCGCGTGCTTGTGTTCCGTTCGCTGGGCGAAGAAAGCATCGCCAAGCTTCTGGCGCGGGCCGAAGAAACCGAGGGCAGGGCGCTGCCGCTTGACGACGAGGCGCGCGCGATGCTGATCCGCATGGCGGACGGCGACGGCCGCGCCTCGCTGACGCTGGCCGAGGAGGTCTGGCGCGCCGCCAAGAAAGGCGAAGTGTTTGGCCCGGAGGGCCTGCAGCGCGTCATCCAACGCCGCGCGCCGATCTACGACAAGGGCCAGGACGGCCATTACAACCTGATCTCGGCGCTGCATAAATCGGTACGGGGCTCCGATCCGGATGCGGCGCTCTATTATCTTGCCCGCATGTTCGACGCCGGCGAGGATCCGCTCTATCTCGGCCGCCGTCTGGTGCGCATGGCGGTGGAGGATATCGGGCTCGCCGATCCGCAGGCGCTTGTCGTCGCCAACGCGGCCAAGGACGCCTATGACTATCTAGGCTCGCCCGAGGGCGAGCTCGCCTTCGCGCAGGCCACCGTCTATCTCGCCACCGCGCCGAAATCGAACGCCGTCTACACCGCCTTCAAGGCTGCGACCGCAGCCGCCAAGGAGTTTGGCTCGCTGCTGCCGCCCAAGCACATCCTCAATGCGCCGACCAAACTGATGAAGCAGGAGGATTACGGCGCCGGCTATCGCTACGACCATGACGAGCCGGACGCCTTTTCAGGCCAGGATTATTTCCCGGAGAAGATGGGCCGGCACACTTTTTACGATCCGCCGGAACGCGGTTTCGAGCGCGACATCCGCAAGCGGCTGGAATACTGGGCGAAGCTGCGCAGCGAACGGAACAGCTGAGTTGCGCCGCCCGGCTGGGCATGGAGCTGAAGTGGAGTAGCTCGCTCCAAATATTTGCGCCGAGAGACCCCTCGAGCCCACGCGACGGCATTGTGCCGGGAAACAAAAAATCCTATCAAGGCGCACGGCTGGCGGGGGTCTGCCGTGATTTTGTCCCATGGAACAGGATCGCGCCTCCGCGCGAATGGCAATGAACAAGAAAACTCTCAAGTCGCTCCGCAAGGCCGCCATCGCGGCCGTGGTTCTCGCGCTCGCCTTCTACTTCATCCCGATTCTGACTACGATCTGGGTCGTCTGCGGCCTGATCGACGTGATGCGCAACGATCAGAAGAACCGAAACCTGTTCGAGCGCTACTTCCTCGGCAACGGCCTGTTCACCTGGCTGCTGTCGCCCTTCAACCTGATTGTCGACCTTCTCTGCTATCGCAACCCCGGCGTCTGGAAGCCCGAGCAGTTCCCCGAGGACTATCAGCGCGAGATCAGCGAGGTCCTGGGTGTCTTCAAGGCCCGCAAGGACGAGATCATCGCCGACATAGACGCCAATTTCGGCGCCGGCCGGCGCGGCATGTATGTCTACCAGTGGTACGGCAAGCACAAGATCGACAACGTTCCCGAATTCAACAAGGACTACAAATACATCAAGACGATCGCCGTATCCGTTTTCAGCAAGCGCGAATCCACGTCCTGGCATTTCGGTCCGCTCCGCCTCAGCCTGCGCATCCTCTACAATCTGATCCCGGTGCAGGCGGAGATCTTCGTCCAGTGCGGCAGCAAGAAGAACTACTGGTACGACAACCCTCTGTTCATCTTCGACGACACGCTGTTCCACCGCTCGGTCAACGAATATGACGGCCGCCGCTACTGCGTCTTCGTCGACATCATCAGGCCGTCTCCATTCCCAAAACTGATCGCGGGCCTTCTCGCCATCGTCTCGGTCAGCGTGGAGCGTATCAATTCGGTCTTCTACAAGAACTGGAAGATGATCGGCTCGTCAAAGCCTAAGGCCACTGCCAACTGATTCTGGGCCTCTTCAATCTCCTGGCTCGGCCTGCTCGGCCGCCTCGATGCTCTTAAACCAACGTCCTATAGCGCCGATCCGCTGCAACCGTTACAACTCTTCCATCGGATATATCCACAAGGATATAACGACGGGCGGAAGGAGGTCCGCTCGCTGGGAGGATAGGTTTGAGCGGGCGGCAAGCAGCCGGTCATGCGGATTTCGTCCAGGCTTCGATCGCCAGAAGCGATGCGGCGCATTCGGCGTTAGTCGCCTCGTGGCGGCGTTCCCTTCAACTGCATCGCCTCGATCCGGCTGAGCGTAAGGCGCCAAGGCGGCTGACCGAAGCCGAATTGCGGCAGGCACGGCAGCGCATGGAACGGATGATCCGCGCCGCCGAGACAAGCCTCAACCGGCTCTATCAGGCGGTCGGCGGTGTCGGTTGCTGCGTGATGCTGGCCGACCGCGACGGCATCCCCGTCGAGCGCCGCGGCGCGGTCGCCGACGACGAGACCTTCGACGAATGGGGCCTGTGGATCGGCACGGTCTGGAGCGAAGACAGTGAGGGAACCAACGGCATCGGCACCTGTCTCGCCGATCAGCGGCCGCTCACCATCCATCGCGACCAGCATTTCTTTTCGCGCAACACGCTGATGAGCTGCACCACGGCTCCCGTCTTTGACCATGAAGGCAACCTGGCGGCCGCGCTCGACGTATCGTCCTGCCGCTCCGACCTCACGGAAGGCTTCGTCCAGCTCATCTCGGTCGCGGTGGGCGACGCCGCGCGCCGTATCGAGGCCGAGAATTTCCGTATGGTCTATTCCAATGCCCGCATCCTGCTTGCGCCGGTTGCCGAGCGCAGCGCCGGCGCGCTGATCGCCGTCGACGCCGACGACCTTGTGATCGGCGCGACACGCTCGGCGCGGCTTGCTCTCGGCATAACGTCGGAAGGCCTGGCCAAGGGCCTCCTCGCCGCGGACATCCTCGGGGACCCGGCCAGGGCCCGGGAGGACCTCGATGATGCCGAGCGCAGCGTGCTGCAGCGCGCGATGGCGCGCACCGGCGGCAATGTCTCGGCAGCGGCGCAGAGCCTCGGCATCTCGCGCGCGACGCTGCATCGCAAGCTCGCCCGTTTCAGCATCCGCCGGCCGCATTGATTTACGCAACCTGACCTGTCGCAGTTCTGCGACACTCGGCGGCCGCGATCCGTTTGCCTGGGGATGACAGGCCGAAGAGCGTCGGCAAGTGTTTCCAGCGACGCGCCACATTCCCGTGACGCCGTTTTGCTGGGAGGCAGACAATGAACAAGGTTGAGTTCTCACGCACGGCCAAGGTCCCCTTCGCCAAGCGCTATGACAACTTCATCGGCGGCCGCTGGGTCGCCCCGCATGCCGGAAGATACTTCGACAACATCTCGCCGGTGACCGGCCGGCCGCTTTGCGAGATCGCAAGGTCCGACGCACAGGACGTCGAAGCCGCGCTCGACGCCGCGCACAAGGCGAAGGATGCCTGGGGCAAGACCAGCCCGGCGGCCCGCGCCTTGATCCTCAATCGCATTGCGGACCGCATGGAAGACAATCTCGACCTGCTGGCGCTCGCCGAAACGTGGGACAACGGCAAGCCGATCCGCGAGACGACGGCGGCGGACCTGCCTCTGGCCATCGACCACTTCCGCTATTTCGCCGGCGTCCTTCGCAGCCAGGAGGGCAGCCTTTCGGAGATCGACCACGACACGGTCGCCTATCATTTCC